>CANRZQ010000118.1 GCA_947644475.1 uncultured Muribaculaceae bacterium | reverse complement strand
CCACCGCCGCGTTGGCATCGGCCTCTTTTGTCAACAACCTTTTCAATATTGTAGTATTCTGCTGCATAGGATTCACCTATGGCATCACCCCTCTTGTCGGGGCCCTTTTCAGCCAGGGAAGCCGCAACCGCATAGGCGCCCTGCTTCGGACGGCCCTAAGGCTCAACATCGCTTTCTCGCTGGTGCTCACGGCGGCAATGTCGGTGCTGTATTTCCATCTCGACAAACTCGGGCAGCCTCCCGAACTGCTGCCGCTGATACGGCCATACTATCTTATATATCTGGCCGGCATCGTGCCTGTGTCGGTGTTCAACGCTTTCGCCCAGTGGAGTTACGGCATAAAGAACACATCTATGCCTATGTGGATTGTGCTGTCGGCCAATGCCGTGAACATTGCCGGCAACTATATGCTTATATACGGCAACTTCGGATTTCCGGAACTCGGCCTTACCGGAGCGGGAATCTCGACGCTCATCGCGCGCCTTATCTGCCCTTGCACCATAATCCTGATTTTCATATTCCACCGCAAATATGCCGATTACCGCCAAGGCTTCCGGTCGGAACGCCCCGGCCGCGAGCAGACGCGTCTGGTGTGGGCCACATCAATCCCCGTGGCCATGCAGATGACTTTTGAAAGCGGGTCGTTCAGCACAGCCGGCATTATGGCCGGATGGATCGGCACCGTGCCGCTGGCAGCCTTCCAGGTGATTGTGATAGTGGGCATGTTCGGCTTCTGCCTCTACTACGCGGTGGGAGCGGCCGTGGCAGTGCTTGTGGCAAATGAGCACGGACGCGGATCGACATGCGCCATGAGGCGTGTGGCATGGAGCGGCTACCACGTGATGCTCGCCGTATCGGCCTTCTCGTCAACGCTGTTTGCCCTGGGCGGACGCCACCTTATGGCTCTCTTTACGGAAGACCCCGCCGTAATAGCCCTGT
Organism: uncultured Muribaculaceae bacterium; assembly: GCA_947644475.1. Lineage (GTDB taxonomy): Bacteria > Bacteroidota > Bacteroidia > Bacteroidales > Muribaculaceae > CAG-873. Next base: position 7,332 of record CANRZQ010000118.1, on the reverse strand, counting down.
GCGCCACCCTGATAGTGCCGCTAATCCTCTATCAGCTCGGCGACGCCACTCAGATTACCTTTGCCAACGCCTTGCGCGGCACATCGAAAGTGATGCCGATGCTCTGGATTGCTTTCGTAAGTTACATAATCGTAGGATTGCCGGCCACATATTTTCTGGCCTTTACTGCCGGACTTGGCACCTATGGAATCATACTAAGTTTCTCCGTGTCGCTGTTCACGGCGGCGGCGCTGTTCCTGCTTTTCTTCCTGCGGGAAACGCGCGTCAGAACGTAAGGGTAAGCGCAAAGCCCTGATACGCCGGGGTGATGGCCGGAGTGAATTGCAATTGCGCGCGGGCAGCATGCCGCGCGGGGTTGCCCATAAAAATGCCTACGACTTCGTTGAGCGGGTCGAGCAGAAACGCCGCTATCGTGCCGAGCTCCGGCGAGCCGAACAGCGTGTATCCATTCTCGACAATCGAACGCTTCATCTTGTAAAAAGCCTCGCCAATGATTGCGCCGCAAAGCGGAGTGATGAAAATGTCCTGAATCGAGGGGCGTTCCATAAACGCCTCGATGCCAAACTCCCAACCTATGGTCGACACTGCGGCTGAATAAAGCAGCGACTGATAGAAATTGTATCCGTTGGAGCGTGCGCCCATGAAATACACCGCGCCGGCATAAGGATGCAGCACATAGTTGAATATAGGGTTGTCGTGATCCCATTCCGGCCCTTTCTTTATAACATGGTCATACCAGCGCTCGAACAGCGGCACATCTTGAAGTTCGGCACGGTTCCAGCTGGTGGCATCCTCGGGCAGACATTCGAGCACAAGAAGCGTGCCGACGAAAGCCGACGCGAGCACGGCTGTGTTCACCCACAGCCGATGTGAATCGGGGTTGGACAGCGTCGTTGAATACGGAAGGGAATAAATCGATACGGGCTCATGCTTCCTTGGCAATTCACCCAGATATGCGCAATGCGTGCAATCTATGGTCACTTCCGACACATCGACAGGCTGCGTCTCGACCAAATATGAAGACACATCGACACTCACAGGCGCAAAAGACGCCGAATCTGCGGGAACCGCTCCCGCGGCGAAAGACGGAAGGAACGCCCACATAATTATAAATTGTACCAAATTCTTCATAATAAATAGTCTTACGTTGTATTAGATAACAAACAAGACCGCAACCTTGGCCGACACCGCCGCCAATTTAACTCATTTTAAAGGGCAATAAATCGCAAACCTTCACGTTATTACAAAAGGAAAAATGCGCCCGCGACAGGAGCGCACAGATTTGTCACCGGAAAATGAAACATAAAATATTCGATTATATTCAACATAAAAACATCTTGCGCGGCATCGTCGTTGCGGTGCTCGCAATGTTTATTCCATTCATATCCACGGCTTTGCCTGCCGAGCACTACGCTTCTGAATCAAGGCTCGCAACAGGCCGCTGGGTGAAGATTTCTGTCACGGAAACCGGACTCTACCGCATCCCGGCGTCGACACTGCGCCAATGGGGATTCTCGTCGCCCGAGCGTGTGCGCATATGCGGATACGGCGGACGCCAGATCGACCAGGTGCTTTCTGCCGAGAACTATCACGACGACCTGCCCGCCGTGCAGTCGGCCGTGACGCCGCAAGGCATCGTATTCTTTGCCGAAGGCCCCGTCACATGGACCGACGCCAACGGATTCATGCCCAACATCTACTCCACCAAAGGCTACTATTTCGTGACAGAGACTGCCGACGACGCCATTCCGGCGCGCGAAATCCCGGCACAAGGCACGCCGGCGGCATTCGGCACGCCGCTCGCCACATTCACCGAGCGCATCCACCACGAGATTGAGCGATCGACCGTGGGCGAGGTCGGATACCTGCTCGTAGGCGAGAATTTCCGCGCGGCATCGACACAGCGCGTCTCATTCGACACGCCGGACGCCGTAGCCGGCGAGGCCTCGCTTACCTGCGCGGTGGTGACACAGGCCACAGCATCGTCGACCCTGCGTTTCTCGGTAAACGGCACCCAGCTCCCGTCCACATCGTCGGACAATGTGCCGGCGAAATCCTCGTCAAGTTACATCCACGGCACTTTCACCCAGACAGTCCACAGTTTCGACTACGACTCCGGACGCGCCACAGTAGAGGTGACATATCCCGGCTCGGCGTCGGCCACCGGCGCATGGCTCGATTTCATCACTTTTGCATATCCTCGCGCGCTCAGGCTCGACTCCCGTGGCAAACTCGTGTTCTCCATCTCCGGCTCGCCCATGATGGCCGACCCCGGAAAAGACGGCCTTGTCATATGGGACGTGACCGACCCGCTGGATATAACGGCGATAAACTACGGCTCCACATCCGACGGCATCACATGGACCAACGACTACCACGGCTCGCGCCGCTACGCCGCATGGCATCCCGGAGCCAACCTCCCCGCACCCGCCTACGAGGGCACCGTAAAGAATCAGAACCTCCCCGGACGCCCGGCCGCCGACATGGTGCTATTCGCGCTGCCCCAGTATATGGCGCAGGCCCGGCGCATTGCCGACATGCACGCCAACTCGGCCGAGCCGCTCGACGTAATGGTGGTAAATGTCGAGGATGTGTACAATGAATTCGCCTCGGGAAGCGCCGATGTGATGGCCATGCGCAAATTCCTGAAAATGCTCCACGACCGCGCACAGGCCGACGCCTCGCCGAAAAGCGTGCGGTTCGCCCTGCTGTTCGGGTGCGTCACTTACGACAACCGTCACCTCTCCGACGTGTTCACCGGAGCGCAAGCCTACCCGACAATCCCCTCATATATGGGAGGCACCCGCCGACAGCAACTTTCCGACAACGACAGCTACAACTGCGACGACATTATAGGCATTCTTGCCGACGGCTCGGGAAAGAACCTGTCCACAGCCAAAATCGATGTGGCCGTGGGACGAATCCCGGCCCGCGACCTCGCACAGGCCAAGAGCACTGTCGACAAACTCATACAATTCAACGAAAAGCCAAAATCGGGCAACTGGCGGAACTCGATGATATTTCTGGCCGACGACGGCGACAACGGCATACACCTCTCCGACACAGAAAAGATGATTGCCGAACTTGAAGCCACTCCCCTCCAGCAGACCCTAATCAACAAAATATATGTCGACGCATACCAGCGCATAGGCGGCGTCACACAACTCGGCCGCGACCAGATGTTCCGCCTGCTCCAGGAAGGAGTGTGGTGGTGGAATTACTCCGGCCACGCCAACAATCACTCCTGGACCGGAGAAGGCATGCTTACATACAACGACATCAACTCCATGTATCTCAACCGGCTGCCCATAATATGCGCGGCCACTTGCGACTTCCTCAAATGGGACAGCGCCGTGCTCTCGGGAGGCGAGATACTCTTCAACGAACGTTACGGAGGCTGCATAGCCATGATTTCGGCCACGCGGCCAGTCTACATCTCGGCCAACGGCCACTTCACACGGGCCATGGGCCGCGCCATAGCCTCGCGCGACGGCAACGGACGCCACTACCGCCTCGGCGAACTCTATCGCCTCGCCAAGAACGACATCCGCTCTGAAAAGGGCGTCCCCCTGTCCGACGACAACCGCCTGCGCTATGTGCTGATGGGCGACCCGGCCATGATGCTCCCCATGCCTTCCGACATAGTGAAAATCGAATCAATCGGCGGCCTCCCCCTCACCGAAGAAAACCAAGTGACCCTCGGCGCGCTCCAGCGCACCACCATCGAAGGCTCGGTGTGCACACCCGACGGAAAACGCATCGAGGATTTCGACGGCCTCATCGACATCCAGGTCTTCGACGCCGAGCAAAGCACCACCACCCTCGGATACAGCAGCGAAGACGTAAAAAAGACATTTGACCACCATGGCGAGAAACTGTTCGTGGGCACAGGCAAGGTTGCCGGCGGCAGATTTGCCATAAACGTGGTGATACCCTCGCAGATTGCCGACAATTTCCGTCCGGCCACAATCTCGGCTTACGCCTACACCGCCGACATGGCCTCGCAGGCCGTGGGCACTAATTCCGACTTCTACATTTATGGATTCGATGAGAACGCCACCCCCGACGACGTGGCGCCTGTGATAGAAGCCATGTTCCTCAACCACGAATCGTTCCGCCCGGGCGACACCGTAAACGAGTCACCCGTATTGTTGGCCCGGGTATCCGACGACGTGGGCGTGAACATCTCCGGAGCAGGAGTCGGACGCCAGCCCGTGCTCACCCTCGACGGCAACCAGACCTTCACCGACCTGGCCAACTACTACCAGCCGCTGCCCGACGGCACCCCCGGAGGCACATTCACCTACTCGCTCGAGAATCTGCGCGACGGCGAGCACACGCTCTCGCTCAAAGTGTGGGACAATGGCGACAACTGCGCCGAGCAAACCATCGGCTTCGTCGTGCGCCGCGGCCTTCCCCCGGTGATCTACGATGTTTACTCCGATGCCAACCCCGCCTCCACGGAAGCCAATTTCTACCTGTCGCACAACCGTCCCGACGCCATGGTCACCGTCACCGTGTCGGTCTACAACCTCATCGGCCACCGGCTGTGGGAAAGCACCACCCAGGGACGCTCCGAGATGTACCTGTCGTCGCCCGTGACATGGGACCTCACCGACGGAGCCGGACGCCGTGTGCCACGCGGCATCTACCTCTACCGCGCGTCAATATCCACCGACGGAGGTGAGACATTCCAGACCGAGACGCGCAAGATAGCCGTCACAGCAAAATAACCGGATGCTCGCGGCTTTTGATATTTGAGGTTTTCTTGAATATTTGATGTTTTTTTCATAACTTTGCACCCGTGAACGACCCTCGCACATATCCGCTGAAAGAAATCCTGCCGGAACCGACTCTGCGCAGGCTTCCATGGTATCTGGCCTTTGTCACGCTCCTGCGCGACCGCGGCGTGGAATACGTGTCGTCCACATCAATTGCCAAGGAACTCAACGTCGACGCCTCCCAGATAGCCAAAGACCTCTCCTTCCTCAACATTAAAGGCAAGACCCGGATAGGCTACGAAGTGGAAGGCCTCGAGCACGAACTGCGCGATTTCCTCGGATTCTCCGATGTGCACAATGCAATTGTGGTCGGAGCCGGCTCGCTCGGCTCGGCGCTCATGCAGGATTCCGGCCTCGAGCGTTACGGCCTCAACATCGTGGCCGGCTTCGACGTGAACCCCGACCGCATCGGCCGGAAAATCGGCTCGATAGAAGTATTCCCCCTGGCAAAACTCGGCGAACTGGCCCAGAAACTCGATGTGAGCGTTGGCATTGTCACCGTACCCTTCGAAGCGGCCCAGACCGTCGCCGACGCCTGCATGGAAGCCGGCATCTCGGCTTTGTGGAACTTCACGCCATGCCGTATCCGCGTAATCGACGGTGTTGTGATTCAAAACACCTCCATCTATTCCAATCTTGCCATCATGTACAACAGGCTCGACCGCCTCAGACGTCAATGAGAATGTGTTGAAATGAAAGCCATTGAAGTTTCGGACATATACCGGGGCTCTTGTGGCGAGGACTTCGCCAGATGCCGATTTTACGCCGACTCAGCCATCGGACGCGACTGCATGCCTCTTTTCATCCCCGACGCCCCTGCTCCGCTTGGCATCGATGTGTGCCCGGCTGTGATGATCTCGCGCCTGGGCCACACCGTGCAGCCTAAATTTGCACTGAAATATGCCGGAGCCGTCGGCGCTGTGGCCGTGCTGCGCTGCCCCGACCCCGACTTCGCCTCCATGCTCACCATTATCGACTCCGCCGTCACCGCCGGGACATGGATTCCGGTCGAATCCCTGCCCGCGCAGATAGATTTCACGGCCTCTTGCGATGAAACGGCCGCATCGGCGCAACACTCATTAGAAAGCCTCCGATTCCCTTCTTTCCTTGAAAAAATATCACGCCGTACAACAATCAAAACGGGTGACATCATAATATTTCCGCCATTTGCATCTTTCTCTCCGGGCAAGAACCGGCGCCTCACGGCATCCGTGGCCGGCCAGCCCTCGCTGAATATCAAAATAAAATGAAGAAATCATTATCAAATATTTTCCGGTGCCTTCTTCCGGTATTGGCATTCTGCTCTGTGCTCACATCTTTCGCCGCCGGCGAAAAAACATCTTCTGTCCTTGCTTCCGGCCATTGGGTCAAAATCAAGGTCTCCGAGCAGGGCATACATCAGATCACACCCGCCCAACTTGAAGAATGGGGATTCTCCGACCCTTCAAAAGTCACCGTATACGGCTACGGCGGCACTCTTGCCCTCGACAACAGTTTCGCAGCCTCCACACCCGACGACCTGGTGCAGATTCCTTCGGTGCACGCATCCGATGGCCGTATACTTTTCTACGGCATGGCCGACGTGGATGTGAAAATGGAATACAACGCCACAGGCAATTATTTCTACTCCTCGCGTCTGCGCAACGACTATTCGCTCTACGGAGCCTACTTCGTCACCGACTCACAAGAGCCCGTGGCTATCGAGCGCACATCGTATAAGGATGCGGCGGCCGGCGGCATCATTTCCACCCACGCCGCCTGCGCGTTTGTAGAAGACGAGGCCGAGGACCCGTTCAAGAGCCGGTTCTTCCTTGGCAAACGATACACTGTCGGCTCCACATTCAATGTGGTTTTCCCGCTCTACGATTACTCCGCTTCCGGATTCGACTATATCCGCGGAAGCATATTGAGCACAAGCACATATCCCGCTCTCTACTATTCATATCTGGCTAAAACCACATCGGTGAAAAGCAACCTCAAGCCATTGCTCCCGGCTGGAGTGGCCGAGAGAAACGCAAGTTATGTCGAGTGTTCTGCCCAGATGGAATCCGGAGGCTACCGGTTCGGACGCTCCTATGGCCGCACAAGGCTCACATCACAGGACAACTCCAAATTCAGCAATCCCGAATTCACCATCCGGTTCTCTCCCACCTGCACCAAGCCTGAAAAGTTCGAATACGGCGCACTCGACTATGCGTCCATTATATATCCGCGCAAAAACTCCCTTGCCAACCGCCCCGAAGTGTTCATGACCTTCATGTGCGGCAACACCGACCAGAAATTCGAAATCAGCGGAGCGCCCGCCACAACAGAAGTGTGGAAAATCGTGCGTCCCGACAAGATTTATGCCTACGGCTTCACATACTCCGCCGACCGGCGCGTCGTCACCTGCTCTTTCGACAGCACATACACCCTGTCAAGCCAGGCCCGCATCATCGCTTTCGACAAGGCCGGACAGCACCGTCCCGTCGAGTTCATGGGCACAGTGGCCAATCAGAACCTCCATGCCCTCGCCACCCCCGACTTTATCATCATCACCCCGGAGAACTAC
>CANRZQ010000117.1 GCA_947644475.1 uncultured Muribaculaceae bacterium | reverse complement strand
GCTGTCGGATTGGCGACGGGGATGCCTTGCAGGTTGAAGTATTGCGGACGGGAGTTGCCCTCGACGGAGACGGACGCGGCCGACGAGCGGCGAGATATTTAGGCGAGGCCTTCCGCTGAGTAGATTGTTCATGCGCGGCGGCGCGGGTCCGACATGTCGGCAAGAGCGCGGTCGGCGGTGCTTGTCGCTATTTCCGCTATCTCCGCAGGCGAGAGCGTAGGGTCGGCTTCGAGCCACAGGGCGGCCACTCCGGCCACGAAGGGCGACGACATCGATGTGCCTCCGCCGGCCACCCAGTGATATTCACGTCCGCCGGCTGTGACCGATGCCACATCGTCGGGTATTGGCGATTGCTCGCAATAGGAATTGTAAGGCGCGACGAGCATGGCTCCCGGGGCAAATATCATTGGCAGGGAACGTCCGTCGGCAGTGGTGCCATATGACGAGAATGAGCCTGTCAGCCCCGGCGTGAAGTACGGCCATTCGAGGTCGGTGCCGCCGATGCCGGGGGTGGTGTTTCTTGAGCAGATTGCTCCCACGGAGATTACGCCGTGGGCCGTGGCGAGGTTGGATATTGAGCCGTCGGTGGTCTCTCGGAATGAATTTGCCGACACGTGCCCGAGTGTCAGTTTCGACGACTCGCACCAGGCCGTAATATTCTGTCCGGCGCGCGACGGACGCACGCCCACGGCGACGCCGTAGCGGCCCCATGGGCCTGCGGCGGCGAGCGCGTCGGAGCGTTCGAGGTCGAAATACAGGGCTGTGTTGAACCGGTTGTTGTTTGAGTCGAGTCCTCCGGCATATGTGACGCTACCCCACACCAGTGATTCTGTCCCCGCCACAGGGCTGTCGAGAAGATTGGCGTTGGTGGCGGAAGCACGCGTCCATTCCGATGCGGCTATGATGCTTCGGGTGTCGAAATCGAACAGTTCGAGCCGCACGTCGAAAGGTGTGTCGTCGTCGCTCCATATGTCGACAATGCCGTCGACGCCTCCGGTGGCCGAGCGGTTGACGGTGAAACTGCGCGGAGTAAGGCTGTCGAACGAAGCCTTGGCGCACACGTTGTTGTCCCCCGCATTTCCGGCAGATATGCATATCACGGCGTCGTTGGCGCACATGCTCAGATATTGGCAAAAAAGGTCGGTGCCGTCGTGAGGCCCGATTTCCGAGCCGATGCTTATGTTCACCACCGCAGGCTTGCCTTTGCTCCGGGCGTAGTCGATTATGTCCTCCACCCCGGCGAGGATTCCCGGCTCGGTGAGCCTCGATGTGGTGGCCACGATTTCCGTGCCCCGCGCGATGCCTCCGTAGCCGTTGCCGCATTCGGATCCGGCGAGGATTCCGGCAACATGTGAGGCATGGTAGTTGTCGGTGGCGTCGGTGGTCCATTGTCCGATTTCCTCAGGCGTCACAGCCGACAGGCTTATGCCTTGCTGCATGTCGTAATGATGGATTTGCGCCACACGCCCGCGGTAAGCCGGATGCGATGGGTCGAATCCGGTGTCGGTCATTCCAGCTATCACGCCCGTCCCGTCGCAAGGGGCGGAGAACGCTGTTCCGGCATGGATGGCATCGACGCTGCCGAATTTGCGGGCCACGTCGAGATGCAGTGCCGTCGGACGCGAGGCCGAGGCGGCGAGTATGCCCCCATGCTTGATTGCGATGTCGATTTTGTCAGACGGCACCGTTACGAGCAGCAAGTTGTCGCGCCGCCGCCATATCGTGGCTCCGACTTCGAGCAAGTCATCTGCTGCCGTCTCGTCCTCAATCTTGATTATCAGCGGAATGAATGGCGGACGCTCGCTTTCGTCGCTGCGCGACACAGCCTCTTTGCTGTGCAGCATCACCGACGAAGCCGCATCGAGCCGGGCATCTGCCCAAAAGCCAATGAAGGCGAGAGACAGGAATGTGATTAATCGGATCATAAATTAGGCCGAGATGGAATCGAGTTATTTCGATTTATATCGAATTATGTCGAAATATATCGATTTAAATCGAATTAAATCGGGAGAAATCGAGAATTTTTTAATTAAAAAAGGGCCGGCGGGATATAGCCCGGCAGCCCTTTTATGGATTTTATGGATGTTGTGGTTTATTTCACAACAACGCGGGTGGAGTTGGTTCCGTTTACATTGATGATGTAGACACCGGCTGCGAGGCCTTCGCAGGATACTGTTGCGGAGTTGCCTGCTGCGCTTGCTTCGCGTACGAGAGCGCCCGAGGTGTTGAACACGCGTGCTGTGACAGCGTCGGTGTTGGCAACGGTGATTTCCCAAATGTTTGCACCGGCGGGAACTACGAGCATTTCGTTGTCCTTGTCGATTTCAACGCCGGAAATAGAGCTGGTGGCGATTGCTTCTTTCAAGCCTTTGAGGGCGTTGAATTTGCCTGCGCCCCAACGGTCGGCGTATTCATTGGTGTATTGGTCGGTGTCGGCGGTGTTCTTGATGATGCGAACAACGTCCTCGGTGGTGAGGTCGGGATTGGCTTCAAGCCATGTTGCGATTGCGCCGGCAACGACGGGGGTAGCCATCGAGGTGCCTTGCGACACGTCCCAGACGTTGGTCTTGCCGTCTTTGGTGTATTCGGCCACGGTGTAGTTGGTGTTTCCGCGGTAGTCGCCCTTGTTGTTGTTGAAGTAGGCGGTGTTGATGGCCGATACGATGCCTGAGCCGGGAGCGCAGACGAGCGGGTAGTTGCGGCCGTCGTGGGTTGTGCCGTACGATGAGTAGGAGGCGATGTGGCCTACGGGGAGCACGGAGTCGGTGTCGGGGTTATAGCCGGCGCCGGTGTCGCCTGTGGGCGAGGTGTAGTAGTTGAGGTTGCCCGAGAGCATGCCCCAGATGGCGCGGGTGTTCCATGCGCCCACGGTGAGCAGACGTTCGTTGCAGCCCATCGAGGAGATGGAGAGGTCGGCGGAGCCGTCGGTGTATCCGGGCTGATCAAACGACGAGAGGAGCGTGTAGTCGCTGTTGTTCACCACTTCGATGCGCTGGCCGGCCTTGCCTTCGATTTTGAAGCCGAAGAGGAAGTTGCCGTCGCCGTTGAGATAGGTGTTGTTGGTAAGGGTGTAGTTGCAGAGGAAGCGGTAGCGGTCGTTGGCGGGCTGTACGCCGGCGCGGAGAGTGAGATTGGAGCGTGCGAATGCCTCGTCGAATTCGGGGAAGTGGAGGTATTCGGAGTAGTCGAAATACGATGATGTGATGTAGGTCGACTCTGTTTCGCCTTCCACGGGGTATTCCCATACGGCTTTGCCGTTGGCAAGGTCGTAGATCATGAGGGTTACTTTGGCGGGCTGGTTGTCAGATGTCCAGATGTCGAGTGTGCCCATGGTGTTTCCGCCGGGGCTGTAGAAGAACGAGCCCACGGTGTTGTCTTCGGCGGTGAGCCATTTTGCAATGGTGGTTGCGTCGCCGCCTTCGTTGCCGGAAGCGATGCAGATGATGCCTCGTTTGCCGAGTTCTTCAAGGGCGCGGCTGGTCTGGTCCTTGCCGTCGTGCGGACCGATGTTTGTGCCGATAGAGAGGTTTACAACCACAGGTTTGTTTACTGATTCGGCGTATTCGATGCATTTCTCAACGGCCATAAGGATATTGGGGTCGTAGAGGTTGCCTGCGCCGATTACGATGTCAGATTCGGTTGCGCCGCCGTAGAAGGGGTTGCGCTGGGTTGCGGTCACGTATGCAAAGCCTTTGTTGGGGTCGTATGTGGCCACTTTGGAGGGGCGGCCGTTGAACGAGCCGGCCATGCAGCCGAGGGTGTGGGTGCCGTGGAAGTCGTCGGAATTGTCGGTGTCGAATCCTTTGATTGCTTCCGGCGTCTCATAGGCTACGTACGAGCCGTCGTCGGAAAGGAAGTTCCACACGCGCTTAACGCGGGAGTTGGCGGGGTCGTTGCCCTGGAAAGCAATGTGGTTGGGGTCGCAGCCGGTGTCGTAGATACCGGTTACAACGCCTTTGCCGGTGAATGCGTGGGGAAGGCCGTCGCCTCCGGCATGTATCACGTCAAGGCCGACGGCAGCGCGGGCCTTGTCGAGATATTTGTCGTTTTTCTGGCCAAATGTCATGGCCTTTAGGAGGTCGGTCTTGGCGAGAGCCTCGATGTCGGAAATAGTGGCGGAGGCAATCACCTGATCGCCAATTTGTGTCTTGATGTCAAAGCCCTGTGCGGCAATGTCGTCGGCGGTGACGCCATCGGCCATGAGGATGATGACTGTGCCGACTGCCTCGGAACGTGAGGCCGGTTCAAACCGGAAAGGCATGTCGCTTGTTTCCACAATCGTCTCGCCGGTTGCGGCAGCAGCCATCTGCTGGTTGTAGTGCGAGATGGCGATTTGGCTCTGTGCGTCGAGTTTCGACTGGGCCGTGGCCGACAGAGAGCAAGCAAGTGCCAGTGATAATGAAATGTACAGTTTGTTCATCTGTTTTATAATTATTTCGTTTTTTATTGCAATGGTGATAATCGGCAGAACAAGTAATAGTGTGACGATATGATGCTTTTAAAATGCAAAGTTATAACAATTTTGAAATAAAACCAAAACATAAACGCACATTTTGCATATTTTATTGCCGATTTTCACGAATTTAACATTTTATTTGGAGATGTTGAACCGTACACCTGCTTTTAAGTCAAAATTCAGGGGCTTGTCTTTGTAGGAATTCACCACATCGCTGCCGTTGTCGGGATAGTAACTTGCGCCGGGCTCCACAAAGATGTCGAGCGAGCGTGTTATGCTGTATCGCACTCCGGCCGAGGCTGTGATGGAGAATTGGAGCCGCCGTTCGCTTATGTTTTGGACCGTCGGCTGACGGCCTTCGGCGGTGTCGGTGCGCCGGCCGTAGACGCATTTCTCGGCCATGCCTCCGCCGCTTGCGTAGATGCCGAGCCGTCCGGTGCTCCATATGTCATAGCGCAGGCGCAGGGGGATGCCGATGTAATGGAGCCGCAGGTGCGACTCGTCGAGGTCGGTGTCGCTGCCCGAGGTGGTGGTCGACGACAGTATGCTGTATGTGACGCCGCTTTCGAGGCTGAGCCTGTCGGTAAGGGGAAACGCGGCGTTTATGCCGAAGCGCAGGGGCAGGTTGTGGCGTGTCTTCGTGCGCACCTGCCGCGCGTAACTCGCTATGGCCGGATTTCCGATGCCCCCGATTGCAGGGTCGCACATTTGGCTGCCTCCGGTATTTGACCATCCGGCCATGGGACGGTAGCCTGTCGACGGGTTTCCGGCGTCGGCCATGAGGTTTCCGGCATATATCGACACGCTTATGCCCGTCTTGGGCCGGCCGCCCGTGATTTGCGGATAATCGCGGACGGGCGGGTCGGATTTCACGGTGACAATGCCCACCGCCGGCTCCTCGCTTTCCGGCTTTGACTCGGCCCTGTCGCTTATGTCGCTTTTCTCGTTTATGTCGTTTTTCTCGTTTCTGTCGCTTATGTCGCTTATGTCGTTTTTGTCATAATCGACAAAAGCGTCATAATCGTCATAATTGACCTTTTCCACCTTGGCTATATTTTTGCTTTCCTCCGCTGGCTGTTCTTTGCCGGTGGCTGCCACAGGAGGAAACGCCGGATGCGGCTCAGGCGAGGTGAGTATCAGCGCAGCCGTGCCGGCAATCAGCAATATCAAGGCCGCGGCAGCCGCGTAGCGCACCCGGCGAGGCATGAACCGTGCCGCCGGCGTCGGGGCGAGATTCCGGTCTACGTCGGCCCACAGCCCCTCGGGAGCAGGTATCTCAAAATCCTGTTCCTTGCGTCGCAAGTCATCGTTAAATCGGTTTTCGTTCATGTCGTTTCTTTTAGATATTCCTTGATATTGGAGGCGAGCAGTGCTCTTGCCCTGTGATATTGAGAGGCGGAGGTGCCTTCGCTTATTTCAAGCGCCCGGGCTATCTCCTTATGGGTCTTCTGCTCGAACACATAGAGGTTAAACACCGTGCGGCATCCCGGAGGCAGCCGGCGCACCATTTCGTAAATTACTGAAAACGGCACCGAGCGCGTGTCGGGCATATCTTCGTCGGCAATGTCGTCGGGAATAGTGTCGGTGCTTTCCATAAATTTGCAGGCCTTCTGCCGTTTCAGGAATTTCAACGATTCGTTCACCACAATCCTTGTCATCCACGATTTCAGCGATGCGTTTTCCATAGGGCGGAAAGAGGTTATCGAGGAAAAAATCTTCACGAAGGCATCCTGCAAGATGTCGCGTGCGTCTTCCGCCGTCACGACATATCGGGAGCATACAGCGGCGAGATAACCTGAGTACACATCATAGGCTGCACGCATGGCCTTGCGGTCGCCTGCCTGCATCTTGCGTATCAGTTCCGGTTCGTTGATGCTCCCGACAGATGTCATTTGGAGGGGGTGGGTATGCTACTTCTCTGGTTGTTTAATATTGCCGTGAAGATTAAATTTCACCTCTTTTGTCCCGGTGGGCGATTTCCATCTCACGGTCAGTTTCTGGTCGGCGGCAGATTCGGCCGGCAGATGCGAGAGACGGAATGCAATGAGCGCGTCGGCAACGCGATTGCCGTTTGTGTCGCCCTTGGCGTCGTGGCGCAGTTCCACTACATATGGGTCGTCGCTGTCGACACCGCCCACAAGGTCGAGCACGTGGATATTTGTGGGCATCGACCACACGGTGCGCACGCGCAAGGTAAGATAGCCGTCCTCGGCCACTGTCACCCAGTCGTTCACGATGTCGACAGGGTCGTCGCCGTACGAGTCGAGAGGCTTGTCGGAACTTACAACGGCCATTTCCTTGGTGCGGATGCTGTCGATGGCATTCACTTTCACTGTTTTGGTGAATCCGGCTGTTTCTTTTTCAAGCACGGAGTAGTTTACGAGCGCGCGCACTTCCTTGCCTTCGTAAAGTTGCTTCGTAAGGTTGTCGGGAAAGAGCGTCGTGAGTTCGTCAACCTGGAAGAATGATTTGCCGTTGTCGGCGGTCTTTACGGTCACGAGAGCCTCGGCTGAATTGTTGGGTGAGTCGGAGTCGAGGCAGGATTGGAAGCCGAAGACAGAGGCAATCAGTCCAAGGATGCAGATTTTTGTCTTGTTCATCATGTTAAATTTTAATTGGTTTATCTGCCCTTATAATCCGGCTTTTTCAAAACCTTGGAATCGGCAGATGAAATTTAACACAACTTAACAACTCATATGTTTTTTAGCAATAACAATATCGCCTCGGTGGTGGCGCGGTCGATCACGCGGGCGCGGTTGCCCGGGCAGTGAAGAAGGCGTGCGACGGTGCCCTCGGGTGTGTGCGCGGCTATCCATACCGTTCCCACGGGCTTGTCGGCCGAGCCGCCGCCGGGGCCGGCTATGCCCGATGTGGCCACGGCACAGTCGGCGCCGAGCCTTGCCGCCGCGCCTTCGGCCATTTGCCGCACCACGCTCTCGCTCACGGCTCCGTATTGCTCAATGTCAGACTGCTTCACGCCAAGCACTCCGGTTTTCACCTCGTTGGCATAACTTACCACCGACCCGGTGAACACATCCGACGCGCCCGCAATCAATGTGATTCGGTGTGCTATATTGCCGCCGGTGCAACTCTCGGCGGTGGCCATTTTCAAGCCGCGCGAGCGCAGGGCTTCGAGCAAGAGTTGCTCGGGCGTGGCGTCGTGGCGCGATATTATAAGGTCGCCTACCGTGCGCTCCACAGCCTCGCAGGCCTCGGCATGGAGGCGGCCGATGCGGCCGGCGTCGCTGTCCTTGCCGTCGACGCGCAGGCGTATCAGCCCGGGAGTGGGCAGATAGGCGAAATGCAATGCCGGGTCAAGAGCCGATTCTACCTCGGCAAGCCGTTCGGCAAGAGCCGACTCGGTGATGCCGGTGATAAGGAAAGTGGTGTGCAATATGATAGTGTCGGGGTGGAACCGGCGCGCAATCTCATCCACCACGCCGTGGCGCAGCATCCCGGCAGTCTCAAACGGCACTCCCGGCATCGACACAAGCACATGCTCTCGGTCGTCGGTCTCAAACCACATCACCGGGGCCGTGCCAAAGCGGTTCTGAATCACGCGGCAACTGGTAGGCACCATCGCTTGCGTGCGCGTCAGTTCGTTTATTTTCAGCCCGCGCTTGGCAAAAATCTCCTCCACATTTTCAAGCACAGACGGGTCATGCACAAGCGTCCCGCCAAACACGCCCATAAGCGTGTGCTTCGTTATATCGTCCTTTGTCGGACCGAGGCCGCCGGTGGTAATCACGAGCGGATAGCGGGCGAGCGCGCGGCTCACAGCCTCGCGGATGGCGTCAGCATCGTCGGCTACCGTCACAATCTCGCCTGTCTGCCATCCCAGCGGAGCCAGCGCGCGGGCAATCTCGCCCGAGTTGGTATCGGTGACCTGTCCCAAAAGAATCTCGTCACCTATTATAATAATAGAAAATTTCATCAGTAAAGAATTAAAAGTGGTTTGGGCGAGAGTGTAGGGACGCACGGCTCGTGCGTCCGTTATCAT
>CANRZQ010000116.1 GCA_947644475.1 uncultured Muribaculaceae bacterium | reverse complement strand
CCTCATGTCCGGCCGACACAATCGCCTCCACCAAACTCAGCGTCTGCACCTCAGTTCCTCCTGTCAACAAACACGGTATCCCTAAAAGCACTCTCATCTTTGTAAAATCACATTTTAAATCCTAATTTCCGCAAATAATGCGACAAAGTAGGCATCGGATCTCTCCACGACCACCATAAATGCACGTCAGCAGACATCATTTGCCAAAACCATGACAACTTTGATACCTGTCCGGAAAGAGCATTTAAGATATCTGCTCGCTCCTCCATCATGGTAAGTTTCTTTAATCGCTTGGACGGCGATGCTGAAATTCCGGCAAACAAAGCCGGTAGGTTTAAGCCAGCCTTTGTCGCTACATAACCATAGGCACCATTTCTATAATTACATTCGATGAAGAATACCCCATCCTTATTGACAAGTAATTCAATATCAAAAATACCTTTATATCCGACACCCGAGATATAACGCTTAACTGACTCGCTCAAAGCAGTATCTATCTCGGGAATAAATGTTGCGTAAACGGTCGACCCGTTTCCAAATGTCCTATGCTTCCGCAGATAGCCACCAATAATTACATTTCCGTTTGCAAGACTTACTCCGGGTACGGCAATTTCATATTGCCCCTCGCCATCTATGAAGTCTTGCACGATAATGCTTTCTGTTGAATGACTACGAAACAGATTGAGAGCGTCAGCGCCTTGTTCCACAGTGCGGCATATAGCTATGTCGCTTTTAACCCCAAGTATACTTGCTGCCGGCTTGATTATGCAGGGATATGACAATTGAGATGCCGACACTTGACTCGTATGATGCAATTCGGTATGTGGAACTTTCATGCCACTGTTTTTTGCAATACGTGACATTTCGAGTTTATCCATCACTTTTTCCATGTCGCCGCCAATTCCGGGAACCTTGAATTTTTTTGACAAACTCACTTTATTGCGGTTTATGACGACTGCTTGGGAATCACCGGTTGGGAAAAGGACCAATTCCTTTCCTTTATATCGTTCGGAAACTATCTCCAATGCGCAAAACAAATCTTTCTCGCTGCAAGTATTGGTGTCGAGCCATAAATCGACATGACGGCTCCTGTATATGGGAACAATCATAGAACCTGGAGCAAGCAGCACGACCTTCATTCCTGCCTCGCCGCACGAACGTACAACGCCTAAATCGTTATACGCTCCTATACCTATAATTACGGCGACCTTATGCCTTGAAGAAGATTTCATTTTTTCGGGAATTCAACTCAATAAAAAGTTGAGGCAACCGGCCAACCCACGGATACCCACATGGTGCAGCTGCTGAAATATAGGACGCGATTGCATCCTGTTTTGCCTTAAATTCTTCATCTGTAAGGGATATTCCACACGTCGATTTCCAATTAAGGTTCCAAACATTGTAATACCACATCCACACGGCATATTCATATAAAGTTGGTGTCATATTCAATTCGCGCACCAAAGCCCGAATAAGTTTTGCAGCGTTAATATGGTCGGGCCACCCCTCGCCGCTATGTGGAACAAAAATGGTATCCGGATTCAAATCCTTGATTAGTTCACGGAGATTATTCACTTCATCCGAGCCATCATCCTCGCCGGGAATTGAGCCATCGGGCAAGCCAATAAAACTATAATTCTTTTCCGGTACTCCAAGCAATCTTGCAGCACGAAGAGCCAAATCTTTTCGAGCCTTTGCAATATTCATTTCTGCAACAGAACAACAACCTCGATGGCTACCTTCTCCACTGGTAAGAATCGCAACATGTGGTGCATTATCCATTTTAACCAATCGTGCTATCAATCCCCCGCAGCCAAAGACCTCATCATCGGGATGCGGAGCCACAATAAGCACCTTTCCAAGATTATTACTTGCTAATTTACCCCCCCCCATTAGGTTTTTAACCAATTGAGAAACAAACTGCCGGCAATAACCTGATAAATATCGAACTAAATCTAAAATATTGACATAATTTAATGCACACCTTACATCATCTATTTTAAAACTCTTTAAACTATATACAAACAATCGGATAATATACTTATTTTTCCAATACTTGAATTCTTCCTTAATCTTTTCATCAAATAGTGGATTAAAGTGTGCATTACGATATTGAAAATCCATATCATGCAATAGCCTACGCACCAATTGACTTTGCATTAAATGCCCGGTTTCACTTCCAACATGCTCTCTATAAAAAGCTAATGGCTTATACAATCCTAATATATCAGTAAAGTTCCCCACACGATAGAAAAAATCATCATCTGCTATATGGCCGGCTTCTTCTCTATATTTACATTGAGAAAAGATTGAACGTGCAGTAATAACACCGGGGCATCGGTGCAACTTTGGCTCACCTTTATGTCTATACTCATATACGTATTCTCTTCCAGTCAATCGTCGAGTGCTTCCATCACAATAATCAGGAGTTCGAATTATTTTTCCATTTCCATCAATATAATCACACGGAACAAAAAAATGTTTAACATCAGGATTTTCACTTAATGCCTTTTCTGCCTCTTTCAAAAAATCAGGAGCAAGCAAATCGTCTTGATGTAATATTGAAATAAAATCCGAGGTAGCATACGCAATTGCGTTGTTCCAGCCGTTAACAAAACCCGACGGGCCATTCTTGTTCACAACGACTTTTACATACGGCACATACTTCCGACATATCTCAACGGTATTGTCGGACGAATTGTCATCAGAAATAATTATTTCATCCGGCTTTCGCGTTTGAGCCAAAACAGACTCAATCGCTTGCGCTACATACTTGCTTCCATTATATGTCGGAATGATAATTGAAAAAGTCATTTTAAAACTCTTATTATTTTTGCAGGATTACCACAAGCGACCGAATATGGGGGTATATCCTTTGTAACTACTGAATTTGCACCGATAATAGCACCGTCCCCTATTGTAACATTGGGCAAAACCGTCTCTTTTTCACCAAGCCAAACATCATTCCCTATTATTATAGGCCCCTTACTAAATAGTTGACGATCTAATGGATGAGTACCAATTTCACTCATAGTTACTTCTCCATGGGAATGATCACTAATAAAAACGAATGATGCTATAAGAACATTATCGCCAATTATAACTTTATTAATAGCAGAAATATGGCAATCCGATTCTATATTAACATTA
Organism: uncultured Muribaculaceae bacterium; assembly: GCA_947644475.1. Lineage (GTDB taxonomy): Bacteria > Bacteroidota > Bacteroidia > Bacteroidales > Muribaculaceae > CAG-873. Next base: position 5,365 of record CANRZQ010000116.1, on the reverse strand, counting down.
GAGCCGATACAAATAGTAGGTGAGTAATTTACCCTCCCCCATTCGTTAAAAGTCCTTAATTTTAGACGCTCTCCACATGAGAAGTTATCACCGATTCTAACATTTCCAAGACAATGGCCAACAAATCCCCATCCTATATGGCAATTAACACCACATGTCTTTAATTCTGACTGAATTCGATGCGAAATAGAAGTATTTACTACCCGCTTCAACCATTTATAAATCTTAACTATTATTTTATCTATCATTTAATAATCCTTCGTAAACTTTAATGTATTGTCTTGCGCAATTATCCCATGTAAATCTAGCCAAATGTTTTTCTAATAAATCTATGTCAAACATTTGATCTTTGGGAATACTGTCAAACTCCAGCATAGTTTTAGCCACACAGGCATCCGTCAATTCGTCAAAATACTTTATTATATTACCACCAACTTCCGGGAAACAACTATTATAAGCACATAAAACTTGTGTTCCACAAGCCAACGATTCTAGAATCGGCAACCCAAATCCTTCGTATAAAGATACCATAATAGAAGCATGCGCTTGAGTATATAGGGCAACTAAATCTGTATCAGTGATACCGCGGACAACAATTATATTTCCACTATCTGTCAGATAATTATATGGCGATAATTCTTTTTCTCCGGGTGACAAAAGGACAAGCTGCATCTTACCACCTTTTTTAAGATATCTTTCATACGCCGATAATAGCAAAGACAAATTTTTTCTCGGATGATTACACGAACAACAAAAATAATATTGCCTTGTAACACCATATTTTTTAAGAATCGATTTGTCTGAGTTGGGATAAAACCGTTTGCGATTAATACCCCAAGGTATTACTGATATTTTATTCGCCGATACTCCCCAAAAATTAATAATATCATTCTTGGAAGCTTCAGAACATGTTATTATATGACGGCAGCCCTTAGCAATGCGTTTATGTTCTAACCGTTCCTCATCTGTTAACCCCCACATTTCAGGATAACGATAAACAATTAAATCGTGTATAGTGTAAATTGTTTTCTTTAAATCCTCTGTTTCATCGGTATTATGTGGAATATGTATCAAATCATAACCAATAAGACGTTTTTTTAACCTTAACCTATTAATTATATTCTTTACTCCTCGACGGTTAGGCAAATAAAAATGATAATAACACAATTTTCCAACATTTGGATATTTTAAACCTCTCGTATTTTGTGAGAATAATACTATATCAAGATCATTCGGTCTCAAATTACTCATGGCATCGACCAATTCAAGTGTTGATCGTCCTACACCTGTAACATGCCCCACTCCATAATAGGGTATCACCGAATTAATATCAATCAATATTTTTGGTTTAGAACTCATGTTTTAAGAAAATAAAAGAAAAACAAAGGCTTCACCGTAATATAAAAACTAAGCAAATAATCGCAGATTATCCAATCTTACTTTTATTCTACCTGATATATTATTAAGCAATATACCGCCAATAATCGAGCAGGTCAACGACCATACTACAAGCGGCCACCATGTGAAATAATGCCCAAATAAAGGCACAAATATGCCATGGCAAAGATAAATCTCATAAGATACGGATCCAAGTAACATTAAGGCATTCGACTTTATCACAGGCAATATCATCAACGGCACAAGCAATGCAATGGGAACAAATGCTTGTCCTCCACTCCGTATACGAAATATCATCAGAACACAAAGTGTTCCAGAAATCGCCAGCAATGATAGTACCCGATGCTTATTAAGCATGGAAATAACAGCATTCTCATATTCACCAAAATACGTTCCGGTATTGAAAGCAAATAGGCTTAGCGACCAAAACACTCCCCATTCCATCATTCGGAATAAAAATGCGAATATAAACGACACAACAAGCATCGCCAAAAGCCTTACATGCTTATTATCAATTATCTTCAAAACTAAATAAAAACATAGATAGTATGCAATAAGCATATACACAAACCATGAGTAATTCAATGGCGGAACACCTTTAAGTAAATCACTAAAACTATATTCTACTCTTATAAAATAATATTGGGTAGGAAACCAAACAAGTGTAGCCATAATCAAAGATGGCAACAATTTCAACAATGATTTTTTTTTAAAACCATTCAAGTATTTTGCGCCCTTACTTTTATACGACTTGACTAACCCCATTCCGCTCATAAAAAAGAAGATACTCACAATCACAGCTCCCCATCCCTCAAACATCAGGACCGGCGCTGACTCCTCGCACATAAACGTGCAGTGGCAAAGAATAATACCAACCGCAAGCAGCCCCCTAACAGGTGCTAAGCCGTCTTTTGTCAATCCATGTACTCCTTTTCGGCTAAAAGATGCTATAATGAGCAATACAAAAGCCAACATAAATAATGAGTAATCGATTAAGACATTCATCTGCAATATATAAACTAACGCAAGTTGAAAATAAATAAACGACGACACTCAAACAACATAACATTGCAAAACAAATTCATTTTGCACTACATAATCGTTTTTTAAGAGCATATGTTTGTCTTAATACTTTTTTTTAACATTCTTACCATCACAAAATTTCTAAATCCCGACGACATTACACAAAACGCAATAAATGTAGAAACAGAAAAAAATGATAACGTAAAGATTGCTTTCAGCAAAAATGATATGACTGTGATATTATTAAAATATTCTATACCATCGACGATCTCAACACAAATATAGGCTAGTACAATCTGACATAACATTAACGGCAAAAATATAGCCCAATATCTACGCACAGACATTTTCAAGCCCGAATGAAATAAGAAATATGGTTTCCAAATATACCATATTACTAATGTTGCGACTAACCGCCCCAATAATACACCAAACAATCCCCATAAATATCCACCTAGAATAGCCACAGCCAAATAGATAATTAATTCTGCTATTGGAGCCCAGATATCCCGAAACAGGCCAAAACCATTTACGAATGAACGCGTTATATCATTATTTATATCAAAATAAAAATGCACATAAAATGGCAATAAAGTAATTGCTCCTAATACGTATTTATGCCCCAACCATAATGTTATCAAGTCGTTAGATAGCGAGTAAATCCCTACTGTTGCAATTCCTGCAACAAATACAACAGCAGAATATAACTCTTTATAAACTGAGTAAACCTTATCAATATTCCCTTCTGCAATTAAATGTCCAACACTCGCTGTAACACTTCCAATTACGTTTCTAATTAGTGCAAATACCTTTTCAAGTATAATACTGTAATTCATAAAATAAGCAACAGTAGCCAAAGACACAAACGCATAAATTATAAAACTTCGCGTCTGAGTAATTCCTATAAGTGTTACATTATGAACATATACTTGCCTGGCCTTCTTCATTACTTCCGGGTATTGGCGGAAGAGGGCGCGGCCGGAGCGGATGGAGGCGCGGAGCCAGGGGTAGGTCTGGTTGATTTTCCAGTTGAGAATGAAGGAGTAGATGATGCCGAAGGTGAATTCAATGACGACCCACAGGTAGTAGGAACCGGTGTACCATGCAAGGGCCATCTGGATGAGGGTCTTGATGATGGTGGCGGTCTGGAAGTAGGCGGTGACTACGTAGTTGCGCTGGTCGGCTCCGAGGAGGTTCTGGCGGTAGTTGATGAAGTAGCCGATGAGAGATGAGCCGAGAAATGAGAAGTAGGCGAAATAAATCAGGGTGATGGGGAAGCCGGTATTGTCGGAGGGGAAGATGAGGGGGAGGAAGAATGAGAGCAGTATGCCGGCAGCAAGTATGATGAGGCCTATCCAACGATAGAGGTAGCCCATCATGGAAATGATTTCGTTGATTTTATTCTGGTCGTGGTCGTAAAGGGGCTTGTAGAGGAGGTAGCCGATGGCCGACCCCACCCCGAGTTCGGCGAGATTGAGGAAACCCAGGAGGTTCTGCAACGTGCCGGTGAGGCCGACGAAGTCGGCTCCAAGGGTGTCAAGGAATATTTTACGTGAAAAGAAACTCAGCGCCAGCGTCAGAAAGTAGAATATAAGGTTGACGCGAGCGTTGAGCAGGGTTTTCTTTACTCGTGATTCTTGCATACTTTCAGTTGGGAAGTGGGAAGTGGGGAAGTTGGGAAGTGGGAAGTTTAGGAGTTGGGAAGAGTGGCTAACGGGAGGCTTTCCTTTCCTGATAATTAATCAAGGAGCGAATCATCCGGTTGATTTCTGCACAAAGCGACAACAATGATGCAATAGCATCATCGCCAAAATATCCAATTTCTTTACCTACATACAACTGCGATTCCAATTCACACAACGAACCTCTTGCAATTAACAAAAAACGAATAAAATCTTTTTCGCTGTTACGACCGTTGCCTTCGGCTATATTTGAAGATATGGATATAGCACTTCTACGCATCTGATCGGATAGGGCAAAAGTTTCATCTTTCGGTAAAAGTTTAACCAATTGATAAACCTCTTTTGCCAAAAGAATCGACTTTTGCCAAACCTGTAATTCCTTAAAATCTGACGACTGCATTAAATCTGAAATCTTCTTAACTTATCGCCTTCCAAACTTCCAAACTCTTATGATTCGGAGGTGTAGTAGCGGGAGGCGCGGGAGCCGTAGGTGTAGCCGTAATGGTAGCCGTAGCGCGAGCCGTAGCGCGAGGAGGTGGAGTCGGTGCCGTTGAGGATGATGGAGATGTTGCGGTAACGGCGGTCGGTGTAGAGGCGGTCGATCTCGGGCAGCATGGAACGCTGGAAGAGGCCTGCGCGGATGATGAAGAGTGTGGTGTCGGCCACGCGGTTGATGATGGCGGCGTCGGCAACAATCTCAATCGGCGGACAGTCGAGGAAGATGTAGTCGTATTTGTCGCGGAGCGTTGTGATGAGGGCTTCGAGACGTCCGTTGAAGAGGAGTTCTGTGGGGTTGGGGGGTATAGTGCCGATGGGAATGATGTCGAGCGGCGATTCTGATGTGCCGCAGACGATGATGTCGTTAATGTCGGTGGTGCGTCCGGCAAGGTATGAGGCGATGCCGGGGGCTTTTGAGCCACCGGCTGCCGTGTTGGCGTATTGGGAGAGAGAGCCGCGACGGAGGTCGAGGTCGATCACGAGCACGCGTTTTTCCTTGATGCCGAGCGAGAGGGCAAGGTTATAGGCTACGAATGTCTTGCCTGAGCCGGGGTTGGCGGATGTGACTGCAATTACGGCGGCGCGACCGGTATCGGGGGTCATGAACTCGAGGTTGGTGCGCACTACGCGGAAAGCCTCATTGATGATGTCGCGGCTGTGGGGCTTGACAACAACGAGCGGCGCGGCATCTTTACGTTCGCCTTTATTGCCGGGACGGCGGAAAGTCTTGCCTGTGTTTTTGCTTCCTGTCTGGGGAATCTCAC
>CANRZQ010000115.1 GCA_947644475.1 uncultured Muribaculaceae bacterium | reverse complement strand
CCAACTCCCCAACTTCCAAACTTTATAACTTATAACTTAATACTTAATATTTAATCTTATGCGCCTTGTTATAGAAAAAGACTATCAGCAGATGTCGGTATGGGCCGCCCGTTTCGTGGCAAAAGCCATCAACGACGCCAAGCCGACCCCCGAGCATCCTTTTGTCCTCGGATGCCCCACAGGCAGTTCTCCCCTGGGAATGTACCGCGAACTCATCCGCCTCAACAAGGAAGGCAAGGTGTCGTTTGCCAACGTCGTCACATTCAATATGGACGAATACCGCGAGCTGCCCCGCGACCACAAGGAAAGTTACCACACCTTCATGTGGACGAACTTCTTCTCCCACATCGACATCCCCGCCGAAAATGTAAACATCCTCGACGGCAACGCCGAAGATCCCGAAGCAGAATGTCGCCGCTTCGAGGAAAAAATCAAGCAATACGGCGGCGTCGACCTCTTTATGGGCGGCGTTGGTCCCGACGGTCACATCGCGTTCAACGAACCCGGCTCCTCGCTCACATCGCGCACCCGCGTAAAGACCCTTACACAAGACACCATCATCGCCAACTCCCGCTTCTTCGACGGCGATGTAAACCTTGTGCCCAAGACAGCCCTTACTGTTGGCGTAGGCACAGTTATGGACGCACGCCGGGTGCTGCTCCTCGTCAACGGCTACAACAAAGCGCGCGCTCTCCATCACGGCGTTGAAGGCGCAATCTCCCAGATGTGGACAATCTCGGCCCTGCAACTTCATCCCCACGCCATCATCGTTGCCGACGAAGACGCTTGCGCCGACCTCAAAGTGTCGACCTACCGCTACTTCAAAGACATCGAATCGGCCAACCTCGACCCCGAGTCAATCGTCCTCTAAGCAGGAACTCTAACCGCGAAGCGCTTTGCCGGAGGCAAAGACCCCTCCGGTTTGAGCATAAAGCATCATTAAAAAATCAAATGACGGATTATTCCCACATGGAAATAATCCGTCATTTGTCATTCGTCATTGATAATTGATCATCTGTCGACACGCAGGAATCGTCCGTTGATGTCGAATTCCAGGTCGATGTCCGACGAAAGTTCCACCTCAATTTTCCTGCTGTCGCGGCTTATCTCCACAATCGCCTGATTGGGATAATTTGCTGCGACATATTCCTTGATTTTTTGCGGAATCACCGATGCGGGCACGCCCCCGGCGATGCGCTTGCACGACACATCCTCCCAATTGCCCTTTGCGTCGAAGTCGATTTCCGTGCCCGACTGCAATTCCACGCTGTATTCTGTGCGGAGCAGATCCTTGTCGCGTTCGGCAAGCACTATGGGGTCGTTGGGGAAAGTGGAGGTTATGAAAGTACGGGCGGCCTGGGGCAGGTCGGCAGGATTGATGGGGGTGTCGGCCTTAGCGTTGAAAGCGAATATGCCGATAATGGCGGCAACAGCCGCCAGCATTAATCTTTTCATGATATCTGAAATTTTAAACATTATAATATTATAACACGCGGAATAATATTATAACACGCGGACGCCCAATTAGTTGTCAGTCATTCCCCATTAGTCATTCGTCATTCCCCATTAATCCATGACATGCCCGGCATTCTCGGCCTGGCGTATCATCTCGTCATACTCCTCGGGTGTGAGGTCGTAGAAATAATAGTTCACCGGATTCTGCGGCTCGCCGCGCAGCCGCACCTCATAGTGAAGGTGGGGGCCTGTCGATTTGCCCGTGTTGCCCACCTCGCCAATCTGTTCGCCGCGGTCAACCGACTGCCCCTCCTTCACGCCGATTTTCGACAGATGGGCATAGCGCGTCACATAATTGTAGCCATGGTCAACCTCTATCAGATTTCCATAGCCGCTTTTCCATCCGGCAAACACCACGATGCCCTTGCCTGTTGCGTAGACAGGCGTGCCTATCGGCGAGGAGAAATCCATGCCCTCGTGAAAACGCGACGTGCCGTAAATCGGGTCGCGGCGGTAGCCGTAGCCCGAGGCCATCTGTCGCAGTTTGCTCTCGCTCACGGGCTGTATGGCCGGCATATGGTCGATGCGGTCGCGTTGCAGGTGAGCCTGGTCGTAAAGGAAATCAAACGATTTGATTTGCGCGTACACCTGATGGTCGAGGCGGTCGAGTTTTGCCGCTACGGCGTTCACAAGGGCGTCGTCGCCCAGAGAGTCGGCGCGTGCGTGGCTGCTCTGGCGTTCAAGTCCGGCATATCGTGCCGCCGGGGTCATGGGGTCGGCCTGCATCATCACACGGTAGAAGTTATTGTCGCGTGCCGCTATGTCCTCCATCACAGCCATGGCCTCGTCGGCCTGCCGCCCCAGTTGCGAAAAACGGGCGTGCAGGTGCTCGTTCTCCATGCGCAGTTCTTTCTCACGTGGAAAATCGAAAGCGTAATATAAGGCCACAAACACGGCAAGGCCAATCGACACACCCCATGCAAACTGGCGCGCCACGGCCCACCACCGTTGCGCGCGGCTTGGATACACGCGCTCATACGATGCCGTCGCCGGATTATATTTATAAAATGTCTTTCGCATCCCTAACTACATTTTATTTGGGCAATTCATATAATGATTTTTCGTCTTTGTTTCAATATGGAGTAGTTCGCAAATAAATACCCAATTTGTCAGACACGTCTGACAAATCACATTGTAGGGACGCACGGCTCGTGCGTCCGTGTAATTACCTATTATACAATAGATTGATATTTTGCAACGGACGCACGAGCCGTGCGTCCCTACATTCAAAGCATTAACTTTCTCCTGCGAAATATTTATATAGTGAATAATACGGGTTTATTTCTTCTTTTTTGATGTGGATTTGCAAAATTAATAAAAAAACAGTAATTTTGCAGATTATTTGAAACTAAAAAGAAAAATTACATTACATATGCGCTCAGCAAAGGAAATCCGCAAGTCATTCATCGACTTTTTCAACTCCAAAGGGCATCATATCGTACCTTCTGCCCCGATGGTTATCAAAGACGACCCCACGTTGATGTTTACCAACGCAGGCATGAACCAGTTTAAAGACATTATCCTTGGCAACAAGGCCGCCAAATACACCCGTGTAGCCGATTCCCAGAAATGCCTGCGCGTTTCCGGAAAGCACAACGACCTCGAGGAAGTGGGCATGGATACCTACCACCACACCATGTTCGAGATGCTCGGCAACTGGTCGTTTGGCGACTATTTCAAGGAGGAAGCCATCGAATGGGCATGGGAATACCTCGTCGACGTGCTCGGCCTCGACCCCAAGCGGCTCTATGCCACCGTGTTCGAAGGCTCGCCCGCCGAAGGCCTTGGCCGCGACGATGAAGCCGCCGGCTTCTGGCTCCGTCACCTCCCCGAGGACCATATCATCAACGGCAACAAGCACGACAATTTCTGGGAAATGGGCGACACCGGACCCTGCGGGCCCTGCTCCGAGATTCACATCGACCTCCGCTCCGATGAGGAACGCGCCCAAATTCCCGGCCGCGACCTCGTCAACCACGACAATCCCCTCGTGATTGAAATCTGGAACCTTGTATTCATGCAGTTCAACCGCAAGGCCGACGGCTCGCTCGAGCCGCTTCCCGCAAAGGTAATCGACACCGGCATGGGATTCGAGCGTCTCTGCATGGCTCTCCAAGGCAAAAAGTCAAATTACGATACCGACGTATTTACCCCCCTCATCGATAAAATCGCCGACCTCTCCGGCAAAAAATACGGTCAGGACCATAAGGTAGACGTGGCAATGCGCGTAATCGCCGACCACGTCCGCACCATCGCATTCTCCATCGCCGACTCACAACTCCCCGGCAATGCAAAAGCCGGATACGTTATCCGCCGCATCCTGCGCCGCGCCGTCCGCTACGCATATACATTCCTCGGGCAGAAGCAGGCCTTCATGTACCGTCTTGTCGACACCCTCATCGCCTCGATGGGCGAGGCTTATCCCGAGATTGCCGCCCAGCGCGACCTTATCATGCGTGTTATCAAGGAAGAGGAAGACGCTTTCCTCCGCACCCTCGAAAACGGCATCCGCCTTCTCGACAACGCCATCGAGGCTGCCCGCGCCGCAGGCAAGACCGAGATTTCCGGCAAGGAAGCATTCACCCTCTACGACACCTACGGTTTCCCCCTCGACCTCACCGAACTCATCCTCAAAGAAAACGGCATGACCCTCGACCAGGCCGGTTTCGACGCCGAGATGGAAGCGCAGAAAACCCGCGCGCGCAACGCCGCCGCTGTCGAGGCCACCGACTGGGTCACCGTCAACGAAGGCGAGCAGCAGTTTGTAGGCTACGACGTGCAGGCTGTCGACACCCGTATCCTCCGCTACCGCAAGGTTAAGCAAAAGAATAAGGAGTACTACCAGATTGTGCTCGAGCAGACACCCTTCTATGCCGAGATGGGTGGCCAGACCGGCGACCGCGGCGTGCTCATCGCTCCCGACGGCTCAAAAACCGAAATATACGACACCAAGCGCGAGAACGGCATGGGCGTGCACCTTTCCGCCACGCTTCCAGCCGATGTCACCGCTGTGTTCCGTGCCGAAATCGACAGCGACGCCCGCCTCGCCACATCCTGCAACCACACCGCAACCCACCTCATCCACGCGGCTCTGCGCAAGGTGCTCGGAAGCCACGTCGAGCAGCGCGGCTCCTTTGTGTCGCCCGAAGTGCTCCGTTTCGACTTCTCCCATTTCCAGAAAGTCACACCCGAGCAACTCCGCGAGGTTGAGCGCATCGCCAACCGCGAGGTGCGCCGTGCCATTGCCCGCGACGAGCATCGCAACATTCCCATCGCCGAGGCACGCGAAATGGGAGCCATGGCTCTCTTCGGCGAGAAATACGGCGATGAGGTGCGCGTAATCCGCTACGGCGACTCTGTCGAACTCTGTGGTGGCACACACGTCGACAACACCGGCAACATCGGCATGATCCGCATCATATCCGAAGGCTCCGTGGCCGCAGGCATCCGCCGCATCGAGGCCATAACCGGAGAAAACGTCGAGCGCGTAATCAACGACATGGCCGACACTGCCAAGGAAATAGCATCATTCTTCAATAACGCCCCCGACGTGGTGGCCGCCATCCGCAAGTCGATGGAAGAAAATGCGGGCCTTCACGCACAGGTTGAGGAATATTTCAAGGAACGCATCGCCACGCTTGCCGACCAGGTGCTTGCAGCAGCAGAGACAAAAGACGGCATCCGGGTTGCAACCCTTGCAGGAGTGCGCCTCCCCGAGGTGGCCAAGAACGTGGCCTTCCGCATCCGCGAGATTTCTCCGGAAAACACGGCGTTCATCGCTGCCACAGTCGACCCCGCCGGCAAGCCCCTGCTCACCGTGATGCTCACCGACGACGTTGTCAAGGCCGGCAAGAACGCATCGCTCATTGTGCGCGAGGCCGCCAAGGCTATTAAAGGCGGAGGTGGCGGTCAGCCCGGATTTGCACAGGCCGGCGGTAAGGACCGCGACGGCATCATGGCCGCCTTCGAGTCCCTTAAAGCCAACTTCTGATTCACCAATACATATTCTCCTCTGACCAATGATAAAAAAATTTCTTTCGACAATACTCGCGGCCGTAATCCTCACAGCCTTTCCGGGCTGTGAGGACGCCCCGCGTTCTTCCGCGGGCACCGACCCTGTTGTCCCCGAAACGCCTTCCGACCCGCCATCGCGCCCGTCCGCCAAGACGCGCACGGTGCTCGTGTATATGGTGGCATCCAACAACCTTGGCAACGTCTACGACAAAAACGACCTTGCCGAGATGAAAGCCGCCGCATCCGACATCACCGACGGAACACTCCTCGTCTACCATGTACCCCGGCGTGCCGCCGACCCGATACGCCTCTACGAGATTAAGCCCGACGGCACCGAGCATGTGGTGAAGACCTACGATGCGTCCGAGCCTTCGGTCTCAATCAGCAGGATGCGCCGCATATGGGCCGACGCCAAGGAATATGCCCCGGCCGACTCCTACGGCATGGTGCTGTGGAGCCACGGCAACGGTTGGCTTGTCGACGGCATGGCAGAGGCCGACGCTCCCGTCACATTCTCCTACGGCCTGGACAACAATAAGAAAATGAACACATCGGCACTCGCCGTTGCCCTCGAAGACCAGGAACTCGACTTTATCTACTTCGACTGCTGCCTGATGATGTCGGCGGAAGTGCTCTACGACCTGCGCGGCTGCGCTCCGTATATAGCCGGCTCTGTCACCGAACTTCCCGTCGACGGCATGCGCTACGACCTCAACATCAAGCCATTCTTCACAGAGTCGCCCCGCGAGGCCATGATCAACGCCGCCACCAACACATTCACACATTACAATACCCAACTCGACCCCGCCGACCGCACATGCTCAATGTCTGTCGTCGACACATCTAAAATCCCCGCCCTTGCCGAGGCCACACGCCTGGTCTACGAAACCGCCACATTCCCGGCTCCCGCCGGCTATGCCCCGCAGCGTTTCACCGCGCCCTCTTTCGGCAAATGCTACTATTTCGACCTTGCCCACTACGTCGATGCCATTGCCACCGACCCACAGGCTCTCGCCCATTGGCACGAGGCCCTCGGCGAAGCCGTGATTTACCAAAACTGCACTCCGAGGCTCTGGGACGAAATGAACCTCGACGCCCACTGCGGCATCTCCACCTACATCTTCTCGTCTGAACAAACCGCCGCCACAAAAGGTTATAATACCACCGCCTGGTATTCCGACGTAGCCTCCGCCCTCCTCGGCAAAGCCTCCCTGCCCTCAGTTCCCCTCGACTGAGAGTCGGGAAGTCCGGAAGATAGGAACACAAGCCTCCGGCTTGTGCCGTTAGTCATTCATCATTAGTCATTAATAATGATTCTCTTACAGCAAATATCCCCGGTCGCGTTGCCCGACTCTGTCCCGTCTGCCAAAGACGAGATAGCGATGCTCAAATCGCTTCCGCTCGACGAACTGCTCGACAAGATGGTGTCAGGGATGGTGTCATTTGCCATCAACCTCGCCATAGCCGTACTCGTATTCTATGCCGGCCGATTTATAATCACAAGGCTGCATCGGTTTCTGGTATCCATCCTCACACGCCGCAAAGTAGAAGCCTCGCTCACCACATTCGTCCTCTCGCTGGTGAAGATGCTCCTCTATTTCATACTCATCGTCACCGTAATAGGCATCCTCGGCATCGAGACATCCTCGTTCATAGCCATATTCGCATCTGCCGGTGTCGCCATCGGTATGGCCCTGTCGGGCACCTTGCAAAACTTTGCCGGAGGCGTGCTCATCCTCCTGCTCAAACCCTATAAGGTAGGCGATTATATCGAGACGCAAGGCTATGCCGGCACCGTACGCGAAATCCAGATATTCCACACAATAATATCAACCGCCGACAACCGCATAATCATAATACCCAACGGCGGCCTCTCCACCGGCACCATCAACAACGCGTCCAAGGAGCCCTATCGCCGCGTCGACTGGGACATATCCATTGCCTATGGCGACGACGTGGACGCAGCCCGCAAGGCAATCCTCGAAATGCTCGCTGCCGACTCCCGTATCGTAAAGCAATACACCGACGACGAGCACATCTCAAAAGTAATTGCCACGGCACGTCCCGACCGCTCGCCCGTCGTGTTCCTGAAAGAACTCGCCGATTCAGCCGTGGTAATCACTGTGAGGGCTTGGACACGAACCGAAAACTACTGGGGCGTATTCTTCGATTTCAACGAGCGGTTCTACAACGAGCTCCCTGCCCGAGGCATCAATTTTCCCTTCCCGCAACTCGACGTGCACATCACCGGGCAGAACGATTAAGATTATTTAATGCTTTTACACGCCCGATATTTTTTATTTAACGGGAAAAGTGTTAAATTTGCCTTCGCAAGCATCAGTACAAACGCTGAACGTTGCCAACCGTACAATCCTCACCGACTCCACAGTGATGCAAAACTTTGATTACTCAAATTTTGATATCTCAACCATACCGGGGCTTTTCCTCCCCAAGGCCTTTTTCAAAAACATGGCCGAAATGTCGCTTTCCGAAATCGGATACGTCGTGGCCAACACACTCCTTGGCCGCCGATTCGATTCCGCGGCGATAAAACGCCTTGTCGACTATGCCTTCTGCTACGACATCCCCATGTCGTCCGACTTCCCCGGCTTCTACCGTCTCGACTGCTCTTATGGCCCCAACGGACACATCGACGATGCTGCTGCCCGCCTCTCCGGCGCTATCGCCGACCTTGTCGCCGCCGAGGCTCCGGCCATGTCGCCCCCAAAAGTAAAGATCGTAGTGTGCCCGCGCGACATCCCTGTCGGGCAGGCAAAAGCCTATGCCGGCGCCGCATGCAACGCCTTCCCCGTGATTGTCGATGCCCCGGCCGAGAAATGCCGCGCCCTGGTCGAGCGCATGCGCGCTGAAAACACAGTCCCCGACGGTGTGGAACTCCGTGCCATAAACAATAACAATGTCGGGCGCATAATCGCGCTCGTCATCATGCTCTTTCACGGATATGCAGGAGTGCTTCGCCTCCGCCGCGCCCACTCCCTTGCC
>CANRZQ010000114.1 GCA_947644475.1 uncultured Muribaculaceae bacterium | reverse complement strand
CGTCTAATGAGGACGGCGGCCGTTATCTCAATACCGGCATGACTGCCCACAAGGAGGAATTTGGAGGCCGCTCTGTGGTGTACATGCAGTTTGCGATGGATTTGTAACTAATTTTACCAGCCTCCGGATGCCCCTCCACCGCCGGTAGAGCCTCCGCCGAAACCGCCTCCGAAACTTCCGCCTCCGAAGCCTCCCCCGCCGCTGCGTCTGCCGCCTATCGGGGCCACTACTACGGGCGGCAATTTAGGTATGGCATGGTCCTCGGTGCGGATGTTGCCGCAATGGCGGCATGCAAATGTCTTTTGGGCTATGCCTTCATGCGAGGTGGTGGGCTGGCGAAGCACACGTGTGGAAGTGTGACGCTCGGTGCGCGCATGGCAGACGGGACACACCTTGTATGCCGAACCGCGTTTTACGAATGAATATATGTCGGTCTCGCCGCACTCGGGGCAAAGCCACACGTCGTAGTCCACGGAGTTGAGGCGTTCCTCGAGGTCCTGGGCCGCGGTGAGATATGCGTTGTCTGACGCCTCGTCGAGTTTGCGCATGCGGGCGTTGCATCTCGGGCAGCGTCGTGCGCGGTTGCGCCATCGGTAAAGCATTATTACGATTGGCAGCGACGCTACGAGCGGGATGCCTATGCACAGGAATGTCAAAATCAGGGCTACCGGGGCCAATGGCTCGATTGCCACATATTTCTGATAATCGGTCTTGCACCTTACTTTCATTACGCTCACCAGGAAGGCCACAAGGAGAGCCAGGGCCACGAGGCAGCATATGCCAAGGTAAAAATTGAAAATGGTGTCGCCGGATGAATCGGAAGAATATTTGTCGGCCTCGTCCGACATCAATTCGTCGCGGACAGCCGGGTCGGTCACAACGTCGTGTATCCGCTCCACGCCTGCTATAAGCCCACCTTCATAGTCGCCTTTTTTGAATTGCGGAAACATTGTGTCGTAGAGGATGCGTCCCGAGATAATGTCGGGCATCACGCCCTCGGCTCCGTAGCCTGTGCGTATCACAGCCTTGCGGCGGTCCTTGGCCACAAGCAGGAGGATGCCGTTGTCTTTGTCGGATTTGCCAATGCCCCATCGGGTGAAGAGTTCGGTGGCGTAGGTGTCGATGTCGATGTCCGGGTCGATGTCGTCGACTATTACGGCCACAATCTCGGCTGAGGTCTGACGGCGGGCATCGAGCAGAAGCGAGTCGATGCGGGACTGCGCGGCCGGCGAGACAATGCCGTCGGGGTTGACAAGATGCTTTGTGCGGTCGGCAGCCTGCACATTTGGCAGGTCGTCGACCTTATATACGCCTGCGGCAGCGGCGAAAGCCACAGCCAGGGCAAAAATATATAAAATCAGTCGTTTCATCATAATTGTAACAATTTGCCCGCCTCGTTTGATTATACGGCGGGGAGGGTGTGGCCGTTGAGTTTGCGGAATAGGTTGAGCGCATATACGTCGGTCATGGCCGATACATGGTCGACAACGGCCTGGACCCGCGTGAAGATGTCGGGAGAATACACGTCGTATTGTTTCGGCACTTGCGACAGGAGCAGTTGCGAGTATATCAGGTCGGGATTTGTTACGGCAGTGGTGAGTTTCTCGAGCAGGAATGTGATGATGCGGTTACCGGCAAGTTCGATGTCGACAACATCGGAGGCGCAGTAAATCTTTGCCCACGAAAGGTCGGAGCACCGGCGGTAGGCGTCGCCTACGGGCGCCTCGACGCGGCCTATGAGCGTGCCGTCGAATTTGCCGGACAGGATGGCTTCTTCATTGTCGATGAACACGGCGGCGCAGGCGTCGACGAGCGTGCCTATGGCGCACGAGCGCAGGTAACCAATTTTCTCGTTGGGGTCGTCGACGCTGTCCATAATCTCGCGGATGTGCTCTTGCCGCTCCGGGCTGAAAAAGCGCATAAGTGTGGCTATTACTTCGTCGGTGCCGAGAATCTTTAATTTGTGGGCATCCTCGATATCCATTATCTCATAGCAGATGTCGTCGGCTGCTTCCACAATATACACGAGCGGATGGCGGCAGTAACGCACCGAGCCGTCGGTTTGCGGGATGCGAAGCATGCCTAACTCGTCGGCCACGCGGATGAAACTGTCGCGTTCGGATGAGAAAAAACCGAATTTTCCTTTTGTGCCGGCATGAGACGAGTCGTAGGGATATTTCACAATGGAGGCAAGCATGGAATAGGTCATGGCAAATCCACCCTCGCGTCTGCCGTTGAAGCGGTGTGTGAGCAGGCGGAAAGCGTTGGCGTTGCCTTCAAAGTTTGTGAGGTCGAGCCATTGGGCCTCGGTGAGTTTCTCGTGGAGATGGGCGCCGTTGCCCTCGCTGAAAAAAGTCGATATGGCTTTCTCGCCCGAATGTCCGAAGGGAGGATTGCCCAGGTCGTGGGCAAGGCATGCCGCCGCCACAATATCGCCTATGTCGCGCAAGTTGTCGCGCCAAGGCTCGGCCGCGTACTTTTCCATGAGCACACGGGCCACGCCCTCGGCGAGAGAGCGTCCAACGCAGGCCACTTCCATAGAGTGGGTGAGGCGGTTATGCACAAAAATGCTGCCGGGGAGCGGGAACACCTGAGTCTTGTTCTGCAATCTCCGGAAAGGCGAGGAGAAAACAAGCCTGTCGTAATCGCGCCGGAAATCGGTGCGCACTACGCTCTTTTTGGGGTCGTGATAATGCTCGAGCCCGAAACGCTTGTCGTTGATAAGATTTTGCCAGTTCATACTGCAAACTTACAAAAGATTTCGCTCTCTTGCAAATCCGGAACACAATCCGAAGGATTGTGTTCCTATTGGCCTGTAAAATCGCCGTTGGCCACTTCGTAATATTTATGAAAAAAGGCTTTCAGGCGGTCGAGCACCCGTTGGAATATGCCTTGGCGGTTTGCGTTTCGGTCGAAAGGATTTATCGGCGGAAGGATGGCATATATCTCTGTGCCTCCTTCGGCTACGTAGCCCTTTGAGAAAGAGTCTTCTATGAATTTATATGCCGGAAGCGTTTTTAACTTCTCATCATCTATCAGGCGAGCAAATTCCTCTCGTTTCTTGCGGTTGATATACTCTGTCCACATTGCGTCGACATCGCTGTCGGGTGTTATCGACTCGATAAACATCTCGATAAGGTCTCGTTTGTCGCGCAGGTCGGGGCTGGCTCCGATGGCCTTGCTGATTTTGACGCGAATTTCGCTGTCTTTGCAGTGGCTCTCTTTGTATAAGTTGACAAGATAGAGAATATAGTCGATGTTGACCTCGACCTTCTTTACAAGTTCCATTTCAAACTCTACATCATCGGAAATATCGGCAGCGTCGTGTTTCTCGCGGTTGCGGTATTTTTCGTGGAGATCGTTGTAGGTGCTTGTGAAGTCTTGCATGTTGCGTTCCGCAATGGGGTCCTGTCCCTCGAACTCGTCGAAGCATTTGAGCAGGTTTTGGAATCGCAGGATGGAGTTGAACAGGCGGATGAAGTCTTTTTCATCTTTCTCGGTAAGAGGGGGCTCGCCGGGTGAGAATCGTGCGAGAAATTCGCCCACGACATCAAGGTAGCCCTTTACGCGGTGTCCGTCTTCGTCTTCGTATCCGTTGAGGTAATCCTCAAAAGGACGGAGTATGGTGGTCGAATGTGCCTCGTTGTCGCCAAACAGGGCGAGAGCCTTGTTGGTGTCGTCTTCGAGGTTGCGGAAGCATATTATGTTTCCCCAGGTCTTTACGGAGTTGAGGATGCGGTTGGTGCGGCTGAAACCTTGCAGCAGCCCGTGGTAGCGCATGTTCTTGTCGACCCACAGGGTATTGAGTGTAGTTGCGTCAAAGCCCGTAAGGAACATGTTTACCACAATGAGAAGGTCGAGTTGCCGGTTTTTCATCTGCTGGCTCACATCCTTGTAATAGTTGGGGAATTTTTCGGCCGACGTGTCATAGCTTGTGCCGAACATTGCGTTATAGTCGGCTATCGCGCGGTCGAGGAAATCGCGGTCGGCTTCGGCGAGGCCTTCGGTGCTGTCGGAATTTTCTTCCACCTCCACTTCATCGTTTACGCCGAAACTGAATATCGTGGCTATTTTCAGCCGGCGGTTCTCGGGGAGCGTTCCCATTTGGCGGTGCAGTTCGTCGTAATATAATTTTGCCATTTCTATGCTCTGCACTGCAAGTATCGAGTTAAAGCCGTATATCCGCTCTTTGCGGCGAATCTCTGCCACATCCCTCTTGCCGGAGCCGCGCACCACTTCAGAGATATTTTGCAGCCGGTTGAATTGGTACGACTCCGAGCGCATTGTCTGCTGGTTGAAGTGCTCGAGGATATATTGGCTCACATTGGCGATGCGCTTGGGGTTCATAAAGGCTTTTTCCCGGGCGATGCCCCACACTTTTTCGTCGCCGACATCGTCTTTATCGGCAATGGTGCGCACATAGCTTACGCGGAATGGAAGCACGTTGCGGTCGCGTATGGCGTCGACTATGGTGTAGGTATGCAGCCGTCGTCCAAAACGGTCGTCGGTAGTAAACTCAAAGCCTTTACCGTGGCTTTGCAGCATATTTTCGGTGAAAATCGGAGTGCCGGTGAAGCCGAACATATAGTAACGCTTAAACTTCTTCACTATCGCGTCGTGCATGTCGCCAAATTGCGAGCGGTGGCATTCGTCGAAGATTATCACCACTTCCTTTGTGTAGATTTCGTGCTGTGGATGCTTTTTGATAAGGTTGGCGAGTTTTTGAATGGTGGTGATGATCATGCGCTCGCGTCCGCGGAGTTGCTGCTCGAGGATGCGGGCCGACGCGTTGCCGTTGGCCGCTCCTTTTTGGAAGCGGTCATATTCTTTCATGGTCTGATAGTCGAGGTCCTTGCGGTCCACCACAAACAGCACCTTGTCGACGTAGGGCAGCGTCATGGCAAGTTGTGCGGCCTTGAACGAAGTGAGCGTCTTGCCCGATCCCGTGGTGTGCCATATATATCCGCCGGCGTCTTTGGTGCCGTAGCGGCGCGTGTTGTGGGCTTTCTCTATCTGGTTGAGAAGCCGCTCGGAGGCGGCAATCTGATAGGGGCGCATTACCAGAAGCAGGTTTTGCTCGGTGAAGATGCAATAACGTGTGAGCACGTTGAGCAGAGTATGGCGCGAAAAAAACGTTGCCGTGAAATCTTCCAGGTCGTTGAGCACCTGGTTGCGTTGGTCGGCCCAGTATGAGGTGAATTCGAAACTGTGCGATGTCTGCGGCCGTCCGCCCCGTTTGCTTTTTGCCATCTCGCTCAGGTGGCCGCTGCGCGTGGTGTTGCTGTAATATTTGGTGTAGGTGCCGTTGGATATTACGAATATCTGCACATACTCAAACAAGGCATTGTCGCTCCAGAACGATTCGCGCCCGTATCGGTCGATCTGGTTGAACGCCTCTTTGATACTCACGCCTCGCCGCTTCAGCTCGATATGCACCAGCGGCAGGCCGTTTATGAGCACCGTCACATCATAGCGGTTAAGGCGCGTGCCGTTGGGAGCCTCATATTGGTTTATCACCTGTGTGATATTGTGGTGAATATCCTCTTTGTCGATAAGCAGGATATTGGCCTCGGTGCCATTGTCGAATGTGAAACTTTTGCGGTGGTCCACTTGGATAGTTCGGGCTTTTTCCACGATGCCCTTGCCCTCGGCGGCTATCTCCTGCCGGAAAAAACGCAGCCACTCGGCGTCGGTAAACGACATATTGTTGAGCCGCTCGATCTGGCGGCGCAGGTTGGACTCCAATTCTGCGGCGGAGTGAATCTCGATATATTCGTAGCCTTGACGCACCAATTGGCGTATGAAGGCGCGCTCGAGGTCGCTCTCGCTTTGGTATGTCTCTGCTGCGGCAGAGTCGCGCTCGTATCGTGCCACCACCGTCGACTGCGGATTCTCGGAGATAAGGTTGTATTCCATTTTCGATTATTCGATTATTCGTTCATTCGAGTATTAGATTTCTCGAGCACTCGATTGCCCTCGTATTTTAATTCAACGTGCCGTCACATTCGGGGTAGCGGCAGCAGCCCCAAAAGCTGCTTCCCTGCCGCGAGCCTCGTTTCACCATTCTTTGCTGCATGGGCGACCCGCATTTCGGGCATTTCGGAGCATTGCTTTGCGCTGCATCTTCCTGTACGGCGGCTCTGCGCAGTTTGGTGAGATTTTCAGAGAAACCACCCTCATGGCTGAAATCGTCGAGTTGCCGCTGTATCATTTTATTTAGCATGTGGATGCAGCGGTTTATCAGCAGCATGTTGGCGTTTACTCTTATGTCTGTGCTTTTATTTAGCAACGCTCTCTCAAATTTGGAAAACTGGCGGCAGATATGGTCGTAGGCTTCGGCTTCGATGTCGGAGCCGTAGTCGGGGCGGTCGAGTTGCAAGGAATTAAACAGGGTGTATTCCCGCGAGGCTTTCTCCCATGGGCGGATGTGGTGGTAAAGGGCATAACTGTAAAAGTCGCAGAGCAGTTCGCTAAGGCTTGCACGGGCCACATCGGTGAGGCGCATTTCCGTTTCGCGCGATGTTTGACGGCGCGAGGCACCCTCGGCAATATTTGCCACCGCCGAACGGGCGGCCATTGTCATTTGGTCGCGGAGCCGTCCGCAGGGGTCGTTTTCGCGCGTCAGCAGGTCATTGCAGAAGTGCAGCGTCGATTGCTGGATAATGTTGGCCATTATCCAGGCATCAAGGAAATAGTAGCCTTTTACCGATTTAATTTGTATTGCCATAGATTATTTTATGAATCGAGTTCTCGAATACTCGGATAAACGATTAATTTGCCATTCTGGGGAATGAGAGAAGGCGGTTTCGGTAATATTCATATTGCTTCTGTCGGGCCTCAATCTCGGCAGGCAACCCCGCGCTCAAATCCGAGCACAACGCCTCAAACCGATCAAGAATCCCCACAATCCGCTCTTGCTCCGCAAGCGACGGAATCGTAAGTATTATATTCCCTATTTTTTCAGTATTTATTGTCGGTACGCCGCCTTCACTTTGAAGATCCATAATTTGTTGCTCTTTATTTTTGAGAGAATAATATAAAAATTTGGGAGAAAGTGTATCGGTTTTGGGGATTGCACTAAAGCATTTATCGTTAAGATAAAATTTATTTACTTGATAATCGACATAACCGGCATATGCACCTACTCTTGAGATAGTAACAGTATTTTCGTTTCGGTTGTATACATCAATATACTCCATGGGTGATTTTCCTCCACTAATTATTGGGTACAAGCCAAAAGGATGCGCATCTTTCTTTGTTACACCTTTTCCGGTTTTAATTATGCATATCTCACTCATTTTCAGGAATTTGTAATGGGGGGGGGTTAAGTGCCTGTGTGTCAATGAGTTACTAATGAATATTGTAGTAGCCGCCGAACGACAGGAGGCGGTTGCGATAATATTCTTAATTCCGTTGACGCTCTTGCAGCTCCGCTTGCAGCTCCGCTGTAAGAGCCGTGAATTTATCCAAAATCTCAACAATCCGCTCCTGCACCTCAATCGGAGGCACAGGAATCTCAATGTCGGCAAGAGACTTCTTTGATATATTAAATCTGGTTACTCCATTCGCTGTTTTGGAAATAGATTTTCTTAATGCGTGGCTTCTGAAAAGATGCTTCATAAATCCAGGGCATATGCCATTCAAACTGTAAAAGCGGAAGCCAAAGCAGAATGAATTTACATATGTCGGAACTTTCGGCTCCTCCATGACGACTGATGTCATACCTGCTTCTTCCGGGGTTTCGGAAGAACCGGTAAAAAGTATGTCTCCTCGTTGTATTGAATTTTGTCTTTCTCCAATGGAAACCTTTACCAAATCATTTATATCGAGGCTTAGAGCGGGATTGGAAAAGATGTTCATATATGTTACATACGGAGCATTTCCGTCGGTAAAATCGTGTTTGTTTTTACCTGTCAAACCTCCATAAAACGTGCCTAAATCCGAAAGTCGTTTGTATTTTACGCCGTTGGGGCAGAGGTCGGCGATGAGTTGGGCGAGGGTTTTCATGCGATGCCTCCTTCCAGTTCAGCGACGATGGCGTCGATTGAGGCGCGGAGCTCGGTTTCGCGGGCCACGATGCGCGCGATGCGGGCGTTGAGTTCGACGATGTCGATTTCTTCGGTGGTGTCTTCGGGCTCGACGTAGGTGCTGACGGAGAGGTTGTATTTTTTGTCGGCGATGTCGGCGGTGGTGACGATGGCGGAGAAATGGGGGATTTCTTCTTTGCGGATATGGGCGCGGTAGATGCGCTCGATGTTGGCGTCGGAGAGGCGGTTTTTGTTGCCTTCGTGCTCGAATTCGGCAGAGGCGTCGATGAAGAGGACGCGGTTGTCGGGCTTGTTTTTCTTGAGCACAATGATGCAGGTGGCGATAGTGGCTCCGAAAAACATGTTGGGGGCGAGCTGGATTATGGTGTCGATGTAATTGTTGCGGACGAGGTATTCGCGGATTTTGGCCTCGGCTCCGCTGCGGTAGAGCACTCCGGGGAATTCGACGATAGCGGCTGTGCCTTCGGTGGATAGCCACGAGAGGATGTGCATCACGAAGGCCATGT
>CANRZQ010000113.1 GCA_947644475.1 uncultured Muribaculaceae bacterium | reverse complement strand
GGACAACCTCCGTATCGTCAACATCAACTAACCCCTCCACGCTTTACCAATCATTAAATCCAATTATATTTTCAAGACTATGCTGGCGGCTTTCGTGGCATTCGGTGCAATGCTCTCGGTAAGTTCTTGCTCCGACGATGACGACGACCTGCCGTTCCACACCAGCCGGCTCCACTCTTTCGGCCCATCTCCGGCCGACCGTGGCGGTGAAATCACCATCCTCGGCTATGGCCTCGGCGACGTACGCGAGGTTGTTTTCCCCGTCGACGTGCATGTTACGTCGTTCGTGTCAAAGTCCGACGACAAGATTGTCGTGACCGTTCCCCAGGAAGCCGTGCCCGGCCAGATTCGTCTGGTCATGGCCGGCGGCGAGGAAATCACTTCCCGCTCCATCATCTCGTTCAACGAAGAACCCGAAGTGACATCCGTGGCTCCCACCTCTGTCAAGATCGGCGACATAGTCACCGTGAAAGGCGAGTACCTCTACAACATCGCATCCATTACTTTCGCCAACAGTTATGAACTGTCCAACTCGGGATTTGCCACACAGACACGTGAGGAAATCACATTCCGTGTGCCCGCCGAGGCTGCATCGGGTGAAATCACCTTCTCCAACGGAGGCGACTGGGAACTGGCCTGGGAAACACCCCTTGAAGTGTCTGCTCCCTCTGTCACAGCCGTTTCTGCCACAGCAGTCGACTTTGGCGGCAATGTGACTGTGACCGGTACCGAACTCGACCAGATTGAAAAGATAACATTCCCCGGTCAGGCCGAGGCTTACTTCACGGTAAGCGCCGACGGCACGGAAGTGGCCGTAGAGGTGCCCCTCGACACCAAGTCGGGCGCAGTGTCGGCCACTCTCCTCAACGGTGCGGTTATATCCCTGTTCGATGTCACTCTTCCCGAAATAGCATATTCGTCGATTTCTCCGGCAAAGGATATCGTGGCCGGCAAGATGCTCACCATCACAGGCTCGCTGCTCGACCGCGTGAAGGAAGTGCGCTTCCCCGGCGGCATGAGCGTGGCCTATGGCTCGTGGACTGTAAGCGACGACGGCACTCAAATCACCATCAAGGCTCCCGAAGGCATCGTCGACGGCAAACTCACCCTCGTGCAGAACAGCAACATCGCTGTCGACACCGAGTCAATCTCAACCCGCAAGATGGGCAACGTGATATGGACCGGCAACATCGATTTTGGCGGATGGTCGAATTATCTCCAGATTGCCTCCGAGTGCAACGACGACGTGTGGGATACTTTCAGCAAGGAAGTAAAAGGCCCCGGCACCGTCACTCTCCATTTCGATGAGGATGCATCCAGCACCTACTGGCAGATTGCCGCGGTTTACCGTTCCGACTGGGACACTCCGTTCGAGGGTGCCACTTCGAAAATCTATGAACTCGAATCCGGCGCATCCACCCTGCAAGTACGCGTTACCGAAGCCGACTATCAGATGCTTCAAGGCGCAGGCTGGGTATTCAAGGGCTGCTACATCACCCTCACCGCAGTAGAGTGGGAAGGCGAAGGCGGCGGTCAGGACACTCCCGGAGCCACCATATGGTCCGGCAACCTCGCCCTCGACGGCTCGTGGGGCACCTTCGAGCAGATTCCCGCTTCGGCGTTCGAAAGCCTCGCCGACGGCAACTCGATGGTGTTCACCTACTCAGTTCCCGGCACAGGCGATGCCCAGATCAAGCCTATGGACGGCAACTGGACGCCCCTCTCGGCTGCCAACGCCGCCAACGAATGGGCCTGCATCGGCCTCGACGGCTCTGGCTCATATGAGATGCCGCTCTCGTCCGACGACGTGGCCGCCCTCAAATCCTCCGGCATGATTCTTTCCGGACAGCACGTCACTGTCACTGCCGTGGCTATCAAATAATGATTAAAAACGATAACGACAATGAAACAATATAAATATATCGCAGCTGCCGCAGTGCTGGCCCTGTCGCTGGGTTTCACCGCCTGCGACGACGATGACGACCTTATCTTCCCCGAGGTGCCCGAAACACCGACCGGCGCCGTCAAGGCCGTGGGCGCGTCGGTAGAATCCGGCGCGGTGGTCAACGCCGATGTCACGGAAATTTCAATAGCCTACGACGGCCTCATCTCGCTCAATCCCGCCGTGCATGTCACCCTTAACGGCTCGGCTGCGTATGCCACCGTCTACAATCAGACCCTCATTGTGTATGTGGCTCTCGAGCCCGGAAAGGCCTACACCCTCGACGTGCCTGCCGGAGCCGTGATAGGCAACAAAGGCAACTCCTATGCCGAGCCATTCTCTGTGCAATTTGCTGTGGCCGACCCTTCTGCCGCCGACTACATCGCATCGCTTTCCAACGCATCGGCCACGGCTCAGGCCCGCAATGTCTACAATTTCCTGCTTGAGCAGAGCGGCAAGCGCATCCTCTCGGGCGCCATGGCAAACGTGAACCTCAACAACGACTTTGCCAACTGGATTTCCGGCGTGTCTTACGCCTATCCCGCACTCACTTGCTACGATTTCATCAATATCAACGACTCGTGGATCGACTATTCCGATTTGTCCGCTCCCTTGGCGCAGTGGAACAAGAACGGCCTCGTGGCCTTCATGTGGCACTGGCTCGCTCCCACCGATGAGGCAGCCTACCGCGCCGGCGACACCTCGCGCTACGGCTTCAACGTGCCCGGCGAAGGCTCGGAGAATCCCACCGAATTCGACATCCGCGAGGCTCTCAAAGACGGCACATGGCAGCATGAGTTCATCCTTGCCGACATCGACCGTGTGGCCGTGGTGCTGAAAAAATTGCAGGATGCAGGCGTGGCCGTGATCTGGCGTCCCCTTCATGAGGCCGCAGGCTCATATCAGTATAACAACCCCTGGTTCTGGTGGGGACGCCACGGCGAAGAAGCCACCAAGAGCCTCTGGACGCTGATGTACGACCGCCTTGTCAATCACCATGGCCTCAACAACCTGATTTGGGTCTGGACCGCGCAATATGCAAAAGGCTATGAGGCGCAAATGGCAGGCGGATATCCCGGCAATGAATATGCCGACATCGTGGGCGTCGACATGTACGAGGAAACCAACGACGCGCAGCCCGCGGCCTATGCCGCAGCACTTGCCATGACAGGCG
This sequence comes from uncultured Muribaculaceae bacterium, assembly GCA_947644475.1. GTDB lineage: Bacteria > Bacteroidota > Bacteroidia > Bacteroidales > Muribaculaceae > CAG-873. The sequence continues at coordinate 5,532 of CANRZQ010000113.1, read as the reverse complement.
GCAAGCGCATGGTGGCTCTTTCCGAGACCGGACGCCTGCAAATGCCCGCCGACTGTATCGCGCAGGGTGCCAACTGGGCATGGTTCATGCTCTGGTACACCTACGACATAGCATCGTCGAATCCCTCGGCCGACGGCTTCGGCAACACCACAGACGTTATCCGCGAGGTGATGCAAAGCCCGTTTGTAATCAACCGCGAGCAGATGCCGTCGCTTAAATAAGAAAGGATAAAAGATTGTTTTTATAAAGTTGCCGGCACTCTTGCAAGAGGGTGTCGGCGATTTTGTTAATAAAGTATCATTAATTGCTAATTTAGACACATCGTTGCATCGTTTTTATGGCTAAATTTGCGATGAAAAACTAACATCATTATCATGCACTTCGGACATTTCGACGACACTGCAAAGGAATATGTCATCACCGACCCTGTCACCCCCTGGCCCTGGATCAACTATCTCGGCTCGGAAGATTTCTTCTCGCTGATTTCGAACACGGCAGGAGGTTATTCTTTCTTTCGGGACGCAAAGTTCCGTCGCCTCACCCGCTATCGCTACAATGGCGTGCCCATGGACGACGGAGGCCGCTATTTCTACATAAAGGATGGCGATGCCGCCCCGTGGAATCCGGGCTGGAAACCCTGCAAGACTCTGCTCGACCGCTACGAGTGCCGCCACGGCCGTGGATACACCCGCATCGTCGGAGAAAAGGACGGCCTGCGCGCCGAGGTGCTGTTTTTCGTCCCGCTCGACGCTCCGGCCGAAGTGATGAGCCTGCGGCTCACCAATCTTTCCGGCTCGGAGAAGCATGTGTCGCTTTTCTCATTTGTTGAGTGGTGCCTCTGGAATGCATCCACCGACATGGAAAATTTTCAGCGTAATTTCTCCACCGGCGAGGTTGAGGTCGACGGCTCTGTGATATATCACAAGACAGAGTTCCGCGAGCGGCGCGACCATTACGCATTTTTCTCGGTGAACGCTCCCGTCGACGGGTTCGACACCGACCGCGAGGCTTTCGTCGGCCTTTACAACGGCTTTGGCCAGGCGCAGGTGCCGGCCCAGGGCCTCAGCCGCAATTCTGTGGCGCACGGGTGGAGCCCCGTGGCCTCGCACAATATATCGCTCGACCTTGCTCCGGGCGCGACTGAAAGATTAGAATTTGTCTTAGGTTATATAGAAATTGTGAACGATGAGAAATGGGAAGCACCGGGCGTGGTGAACAAACAGCCCGCCCGTGCGCTCATTTCACGCTTCGACACACCCGAAAAAGTGGATGCTGCCTTCGGCGCCCTGTGCGCCTATTGGGACGGCATTCTGGCAAATTACACTGTCGAAAGCGAGTCGAGGGAACTCGAACGCATGGTCAATGTCTGGAATCAGTACCAGTGCATGATCACATTCTGCTTCTCCCGGTCGGCCTCGTTCTTCGAGAGCGGCATAGGCCGCGGCATGGGATTCCGCGACTCCTGCCAGGATATTGCCGGTTTTGTGCATCAGATTCCTTCCCGCGCACGCGCCAGGATACTCGACATTGCCGCCACACAGATGGCCGACGGCAGTTGCTATCACCAATACCAGCCGCTGTCGAAACGCGGCAACAACGACATTGGTTCCGGCTTCAACGACGACCCCATGTGGCTCGTATTCGCCGTAAGCGTATATCTTAAAGAAACAGGAGATTACTCTATATTGTCAGAACCGGTGCCTTTCGACAACAAGGAAGGCTCGGAAGTGCCCCTTATCGGACATCTCTCCGCATCTGTCCATTTCATAGCATCGCATCTCGGCCCCCATGGCTTGCCGCTTATCGGGCGCGCTGACTGGAACGACTGTCTCAACCTCAACTGTTTTTCGAACGACCCCAACGAGTCGTTCCAGACCACCGAGAACCGCTCGGAAGGCTCACGCGCCGAAAGCCTTATGATTGCCGGCCAGTTTGTGATGCTCGCCGAGGAATATGCCCGCATATGCCGCATCGCCGGAATGGATGATGAGGCCGCCTTTGCCATTGACGAGGCCGCGAAAATGCGCCGGGCCGTGGAAAGCCACGGCTGGGATGGCGAATGGTTCCTGCGTGCCTACGATTTCTTCGGCCGCCCCGTCGGCTCGCATGTCAACGACGAAGGCAAGATTTTCATCGAGAGCCAGGGCTGGTGCGGCATGGCCGGAATAGGCGCAGACAAGGGCCTTGTGGAGAAATCGCTGCTTTCTGTAAAAAAACACCTCGACACCCCCCACGGCCTGGTGCTCAATCAGCCGGCCTTCACAAAATATGTAGTCGATTACGGCGAAATTTCCACTTATCCCCAGGGCTACAAGGAAAACGCCGGCATCTTCACCCACAACAATCCCTGGGTTATGATTGCCGAGACACTCTACGGCAGCCGTGACCGTGCCTGGGAATATTACACAAAGATTGCCCCGGCCTTTATCGAGCGTGGCGACCAGAGGCTCCATAAGGTTGAGCCATATGTCTATTGCCAGATGACTGCCGGAAAGGATGCCGCTCGCCCCGGCGAGGGCAAAAACTCCTGGCTCACCGGCACAGCCGCGTGGAACTGGCTCGCCATCTCGCAATACATCCTCGGAATCAGGCCCGATTACGACGGTCTTGCCGTCGACCCCAAACTGCCCGCCGAGGTGGGGCCGTTCACTGTCCGCCGCCGCTTCCGCGGGGCAATGTATATAATTAATGCCGTGCCCACGGGAACATACTCGCTCTCCCTCAACGGCGAGACGCTGCCCGGCAAGATAGTGCCTGTCTGCCCGTCCGGCTCGGAAAATATAGTAAACGTAACATTTTGAAAACCACATGCCATGAAAAAAATATCACTGATTTTTGCCGCGCTGGCCATCGCTGCCTGTACAGCAGGATGCTCGCAGAAAAATAATGCCGAGAGTACGGCCGTCGAGCCGTCTCCGGCCGATATGCTCATTACGCGCCTTCAAGCGTTTGCCGACAGCGGCCTCACCGCTTTCGGCCATCACGACGACACGGCCTACGGTATTTCGTGGGAATATGCCGCCGACTCCTCCGACGTAAAGGCCGTTACAGGCGACTATCCTGCCATAATAAATTGGGACCTCGGCCTTGTCGAACTCGATTCCGCGCGCCAGCTCGACGGCGTGCCATTCGATTTTATGCGTGCCGAGATTGCAAAACACCATGCCCGTGGAGGCATCAACTCGCTTTCCTGGCACCCGGTGAATCCTTTCACCGGAGGCAGTTCTTGGGATGTGTCCACCGGCGCCACCCTTACACGCATTATGGCCGACTCGGCCATGGTCGACACTCTTGCCGCATGGGCCGGCCGCGCAGCCGACTTTGTGGCGAGCCTGCGCGATGCCGACGGCCGTCGCATCCCGGTTATGTTCCGCCCATGGCATGAGCATACTGGAACCTGGTTCTGGTGGGGCATAAACTCCGGCACCCCCGAGGAATATGTGAGACTTTGGGAAATCACGCGCAAGGCCTTCGACGACCGCGGCCTCGACAATGTGGTGTGGGTATACTCTCCCGACAAAAGCAATGTCGACACCTACGACGACTATATGAGCCGCTATCCCGGCGATGAATATGTCGACGTGATGGGGGCCGATGTCTATCATTTCGGCAACGAGGAGGAGTTCGACCGCTGGATCGACGCCACTCTCGGCTCGGCTGTCCGCGCCGCCCGCGAGCACGGCAAAATCGCAGCCCTGTCCGAAACCGGCTGCGAGGGGCTTAAAGTCGACAACTGGTACATGCAGTCGCTCCTGCCGGCCTTGCAACGCTGGCCGGTGGCCTTCGTTACCGTATGGCGCAACTGCCCTGTAAAACCCGGCCATTTCTATGTGCCATATCCCGGCCACCCCGGCGAGCAGGACTTCCGCGATTTTCACGATCAGCCGAGCATCGCATTTTGCTCAGATATTAACGAAGATAAATAAATACTTGTCCTATAAACACATATATTTGAAATAATGATGAATTTCGAACTACGCAAGGCTCTCGTTGAAGCCCGTCACGAAGAACTTCTGACACGTCCGAATATCGCCCTCGAAGGCAACGGTGTTTACCGCCGTTATAAAAATCCTGTTATTACCGCCGACATGGCTCCCCTCCAATGGAGATATGACTTCAATCCGGTCACCAATCCCTACTTTATGGAGCGCATAGGCGTGAACGCCACCCTTAATGCCGGGGCAATAAAATGGAACGGCAAATATGTGATGGTGGTGCGCGTCGAGGGTGCCGACCGCAAGTCGTTCTTTGCTGTGGCCGAGAGCCCCAACGGCGTCGACAATTTCCGGTTCTGGCCCAGGCCCATAACAATGCCCGAGGACTCAATCCCCGGCACTAATGTCTACGACATGCGTCTCACCCGTCACGAAGACGGATGGGTATATGGCCTTTTCTGCGTCGAGCGTCACGACGACTCGCAGCCTGCCGACCTCAGCGCGGCAACTGCCACTTGCGGCATCGCCCGTACGCACGACCTTGTGAACTGGGAGCGGCTTCCCGACCTCAAATGCAAGAGCCAGCAGCGCAATGTGGTGCTTCATCCCGAGTTTGTCGACGGAAAATATGCCCTCTACACCCGTCCGCAAGACGGATTTATCGACACCGGCTCGGGCGGAGGCATCGGCTGGGCGCTTGTCGACGACATCGCCAATGCTGAGGTGAAGGAAGAGACCATTATCAACCGCCGGTTCTATCACACAATCAAAGAGGTGAAAAACGGCGAGGGCCCACACCCCATCAAGACCCCCAAAGGCTGGCTCCACCTCGCCCACGGCGTGCGCGCCTGCGCTTCGGGCCTGCGCTATGTCCTTTACCTCTACATGACATCGCTCGAAGAGCCGTGGAAAGAAATCGCCGCCCCCGGCGGATATTTCATGGCACCTGTCGGCGATGAATATATGGGCGACGTGATGAACGTGCTTTTCTCCAACGGCTGGATTGCCGACGAAGACGGCCGTGTGCTCATCTACTATGCCTCGTCTGACACACGCCTCCATGTGGCCGAGTCCACCGTCGACCGCCTCGTCGACTATTGCCTCAACACCCCCGCCGACGGCCTCACCACCGGCGAGAGCGTGAAGGCAATCAACCGCCTGATAGATGCAAACGAATCCCTGTTGTAGGATTCCTATGCATCCTAAGCGTCCTAAAAACACCTAAATACCATAAAAAATGTCATTGCTAAAAGAAAAAATCGGCTACGGCTTCGGCGACATGTCCTCGTCGATGTTCTGGAAAATTTTTTCCTACTACCTGCCGATTTTCTATTCAAATATCTTCGGCCTTAGCCTTGTCGATGCCGGTATTCTCGTGCTCGTGACCCGTATCTGGGATGCCGTGTCCGACCCCATGATGGGCGTATGCGCCGACCGCACCCACACCCGATGGGGCAAATACCGCCCCTACCTGCTGTGGGTGGCCGCTCCATTCTCGATATGCGGCATTCTTTTGTTCACCACGCCCGATTTCTCTTACGGAGGCAAACTTGTCTGGGCATATGTCACATATGTGATGATGATGACGGTATATACC
>CANRZQ010000112.1 GCA_947644475.1 uncultured Muribaculaceae bacterium | reverse complement strand
TCCTCTTACCGCTCCGAAGACGATACCCTATACACCGGCACGCACACCCTCGGCATCATGGCCGGTGGCTACCGCGGCAACGCCACCATTGCCGTGCAGACAGGCGAGGGCTCGTCGGAAAAGCAGGATATGCCCACGCCGTATTATGGCGTGGCCTACGATGCCGACATCGTGGCCTCGTCGGGAGCCTCGCAGGACGGCCTCATCGCATATGCCATCGACCAGCTGCTCGAATACCGCTACTATCAGGAGAAGCCCATCGTGATAAACATCTCGCTCGGCGGCAACCAGGGACCTCACGACGGCACCGGAGCGCTCAGCGAGTTTATGGACATGTGCGCCGAGAATGAGAATGCCATTTTCTGTCTGTCGGCCGGCAACGAGGGCGATTTCCCCATCTCTCTCCACAAGACATTTACCGAGACCGACACCGAGATGCGTACCTTCGTGCGCCCATTTGCCTACAATGACCTCCGCTACGGCATCGTCGAGTTCTATTCCGACGACTATAAGGAGTTTGAAGTGCAGGCCGTGATCTACAATATCTCGCGCGGCAACATATCCAAACGCTACCCTGCCACAAACTCTTATGTGTGCTCTTCCGCCGACTACCAGGTGACCGAAGCCGACAAGATCGAGACCGTCGTGTTCGGCAGATATTTCGACGGCTATCTCGGCGTGAATTATGCCGTTGACGAATATACTGGCCGCTACACTGCCGGCATCGACTACTATATGGTGAACAAAGACACCAACTCGCCCGACAAGGGCAACGAGAACTACCTGCTCGGCTTCATCGTGAAAGGACAGCCGGGGCAGACCGTCTACGCCTACTGCGACGGCGAGTTCACAGCCCTTGACTCTTATGCCGACAAAAACATCACAGGCTGGAGCGACGGCATGTACAACGGCTCTATCTCCGACCTTGCCACCGGCCACAATATCGTGACCGTGGGCTCCTATAACACACGCAACACGTTTGCCGGCTTCGACGGATACATGTATTCCACCGAGCAGTATGCCGGCATGTTCCCCGTGGGCGACATCACCAACTTCTCGTCGTTCGGCACCCTCGCCGACGGCCGCGAGATGCCTATGGTGGTGGCTCCCGGCGCAACGGTGATCTCATCGTTCTCCAACCCCTACATGCGCGCAAGCGGCTCAGCCGACAACCTGCTCTCGGGCAATATCGCCGAGGACGTGCGCAACAACTACTACATCCAGATGCAGGGCACGTCGATGGCCGCCCCGCACGTGGCCGGCTCAATCGCACTCTGGCTTGAAGCCTATCCCGAACTCACATATTCGGAATGTATCGACATAGTGAAGCGCACAGCCATACGCGACGATGCCTACGACCGTCTGCCTGCAACCCACATCGGCCAGGGTGGCCTTGGCAAGTTCGACGCCTACGGCGGTCTCAAAGAAGTGCTCAAACTTGGCGCGGCCGGTATCGGCTCTGTAAGCGCCGACCGCACCGAGCCCCTTGTCGTGCCCGCCGGCGAACGCCTCTTCACGGTGAGCCTCCCGGGCGCGTCGCAACTCCGTGCCGACCTCCACGACCTTTCCGGACGCCGCGTGCTGTCTGCCGGCGGCGAGGGCGAACTCCGCCTCGACTGCACCGGACTTGCCGCCGGAATCTACGTCCTGCGCGTCAACTCCGCCTCAACACGCATTGTAGTAAGATAAATAAAGGCAGGAACACAAGCCTCCGGCTTGTGGCTTTCTTCACAAGCCGGAGGCTTGTGTTCCTGATAATAAACCAATAATCATATGAATATTAAAAAAATGTTAGTGGCGGCTATCGCATTGCCGCTGATGGCATCGGCGCAGGATACCGAACTGCTCGTCACGATCAAGACCGATGTCTACAACAACGCCGGCGAGGCCAACCATATTACTATGTATGTCGGCACACAGGAAAAAACCTATCTTGACATCGACTTCGGCATCGGTGAGGAAGAACACGAGGTGGAGCCTGCAAGTTTCAATACGGAGACGCAGGCTGTCGACGCCACAGCCATAGGCGGTGCTGTAACCAAAGACGGCGTGGTGAAAATCTACGGCGACCCCTCTACCGTGTTTGAGTATTTCGACATCACCGGCATATATGCCACGGAAATAGAATTTACTCATCCTGAGAACGTCTATATCCTCGAGGTGTCGAAAAACAACCTTAAAAAACTCGACCTCACCGGATTCACCAACCTGCAATATTTCTATGCAAACCAGAACCCCTTCGACGAGGTTCCGCTGAAATTCGGCAAAAACCATCCCAACCTGCAACTTATCGACCTGCAACTCGTCGAGAACCTGGACCCCGGATTCAATTTCTCCGACTATCCCAACCTCGTCTCGGCCGACTGTTATGGCACGGGTGGCCTCACACGCGCCGACATAAGCGCCTGCAAGAAACTCCTGCGCCTGTCGATCGACAATACCGATGTGGCCGAACTCGACCTGTCGAACTGCCCGCAACTCCAGATTCTCAATATCTCGGAGACGCGCATCCCCGCTGTCGACCTGTCTAAACTTCCCAACCTCACGCAATTCTACTGCACCCACACATCGGCAACAAACACCGACATAAAACTCGAGAGCCTCGATGTGACCCACAACCCCTCGCTTATGTACCTTTTTTGCTCGGGCAACAGAATCAAGGAACTTGACCTGACAAAAAATACCTTCCTTACCGATATTTACGCCGACCACAATATGCTTACAAGCCTCGACCTGTCGAATAACAAGCAATTGTTCAACGTGTACATATCGAAAAACTACATGGACTTCAACACCCTGCCTATCGACAACCTCGGTATCTGGGGCAACTATGATTACGAGCAATATCCTCTCCCCGTGGGCCGCTCCCAGCAGGTGGGCGTGGGCATCGACCTGGCCTCGCGCGTATGCCGCCTTGATGCCGATGGCAACGAAATCACTCCCACCACCGTCACCGTATACGCCCGCTCGGAAAACGACCCGGCCAATGTATATGCCATCGACGCATCCAAATACACCTACGATAAGGGTGTGGTTACATTCCTCGAGGCTCAGTCCGACTCGTGCTACATACAGTATGCCAACACCGCTTTTGAGACATATCCGCTCAAATCGAGCCTGTTTGCCGTGAAGACTGCCGCCGATTTTGGCAAAGACGACCTTGTGGTGAGCATCTCCACAAACTCAACCGGACGAATCCCCCTCTATATCGGCATGCGCGACGCATCACCCGAGACCCCCAAGACCGTGAAGGTGAACTTCGGCGACGGCACCCTCCGCGAATTCACCGTCACCACCTCCGAGATGCCTGAAAAGGCCAATGTAAAATATGACAAGAATGTTTACGGCGCAATTTACATTTATGTGCCGCAGGACGAGACCATAACAGCATTCGGACTCGACGGTGTGGAGATTAACTCCATCGACCTCTCCTCGCTCAAAGAACTCCGCGACCTGCGTCTCACAGGCACCAATATGTATCGCGGCGTCAACTCGTCGACACCCGTCGACCTGCAATGGAACCGCTGCCTCGAAAAACTTGTAATCTCAGGAAATACGCTTCCCGGCGGCCTTAGCCTCTCGGGCGCAAACGGCTATTACGGCAAGAACAAACTGTCGTACGTCGACCTCCACGACAACGCCCTTGCCGAACTCGACATCACCGAACTTATCCGCGTGATCCGTCACCTCGACTTGTCGGACAATAAATTCGAAGAATTCATATTCAAGGATGCCGACAATGTGGAGTATCTCGACATGAGCCACAACAGCCTCTCGGCTCTCAGCCTCAATTATATGGGCAAACTTAAAACCCTCGACATCTCTTACAACAACATCTCCGAACTCGTCCTCCCCGAAACCAACGTAATCGAGATGTTCACATTCAACGACAACGCCTTCACATTCCCCACATTGCCCGAGCGCAACGGCCTCGACGAGAGCCACTATATCTACGCTCCGCAGGCTATTGTGCCCATCTCAACAAAAGGCCCCGGCTTCGACCTCAGCAACCAGTATGTTGAAATCGACGGTGCCACCACGCAATACACCTGGAAGACCGTTGCCGGCGAGACCCTCGCCGAAGGCACCGACTACACCAACGACAAGGGCGTAATCCGGTTCCTCTCGCCCTCGGAAGGCAAGACTATCTACTGCGAGATGTCGCATCCCGCATATCCCCAGTTGGCCGGTGCAAAAGTGATGAAGACATCCAACATCCTCTCGGCCGGATTCCCCCAAAACTGCATCGCAACATTCAAGACCCCCGTAGGTGGCCAGACTGTTGAACTCTCGATAGCATCCAAGACAAGCGGAAACGCCCTCTACATCGACTGGGGAGGCAACCGCACGCTCACTCAGTATCCCCTCGCCACAATGTACACGCTTTTCACCGCCACCACCACCGAGGGTGCCGACGTAAGCATCTACTCCTACGATGAGGTTGACAATATCAGCGTTTACTCACAATCAGGCGCTACTGTCGAGAATGCCGATTTCTCAGGCATGAAATCGCTCGAGCACCTCACAGTGGAGGGTGCCGGAATATCGGAAATCGCCCTTCCCGCCGACAACCATATCCGTGAACTATTCCTTGGGAACAACAATTTTACTTCGTTCGACTTTTCCCGCGTTCCCGATTTGACCACCACTTCATTCGCCGGCAATAAATTTACCGACCTCGACCTTACCGGGGCTCCTGCCATTGCTCTCGCCTCGTTTGCCAACAACGAGATTGAATCTGTGAAATTCGCGGCAAACTCGGCTCTCGAGCAACTCTTCCTCAGCGGAAACAAAATTGCCGAATTCGACGCCACAAATATCCCGAATATCCACACCCTCGACCTCTACGGCAATCAACTGTCGGAAATAGACCTCGACGGCCTCAAAAAAATGCGAGTGCTCGCCCTCGACCACAACCGCTTCGATTTCACCACTCTCCCGTTGCCCCGCAGCCAGTGGACGGTGTATACCTATTCCAACCAGCCTGTTCTCCAGATTGAGGAAGTCGACGGCAAAGTCGACCTCAGCAGCCAGGCTATGGTCGACGGCACCCCCACGGAATACATATGGTTTATCGGCGAGCCGGTGCTTGACTACGAAACGGGCACTCTCGATGGCGAGACCCTCTATGTCGACGAGGAATACACCATCGACAACGGCGTCACCACATTCCTCTCCAACATCGACCATGTGATGTGCGTGCTCACCAATGCCAAGTTCCCCAACTTCTACCTCTACACCAACTTTGTCGACGCCACATCCGGCATCGAGGACGTTGCTGTTGACGGCTCCGGCAAGGCCGCCGATGCCAATGTTTACACCCTCCAGGGCGTGCTCCTCATCAAGGATGCCACCGACGATCAGATCTCGGCCCTTCCCGCCGGCCTCTACATCATCCGCGGCGTCAAGACCCTCGTGAAATAATTTATTAACCCATAAAACCACAAAAGGCATATCGGTTTTCCGATATGCCTTTTGCTATATCCAAACGTTTTGTCGCTGCAAGTGTATTTACGCCGGCATAAGCATGATGCTGTGTCAAATACCGGTAATTAAGAGGAGGTGGCTTCGCGCCACTTGTTACCATGATGCTTTCTGATTATGTTTATAATTCCAAATCTTTGGCAATCTCTTTTATTACAGAAAGAATTATATTGTCATGTTCGGATTTGTCATAAGCATAAAGAAGATAGAGACATTCGTTCTTTTCAATAATGTCGAGCGTTATTACACGGCAGCCTCCTGATTTTCCTTTACCTTTGGACGATATGGCCATCCTTACTTTTCTGAAACCTTCACCGAGGTCTACCCCCATTTTGGGGTTATTTTCAAGTTCTGTCACGAGATTTTGGTAATCGTCGTTGAAACTGCGATATTTTTTAGCAATGCGCTTTGCGCTTTTGATAAAAGCAGAGGTAGCGATAATCTCCATCAGAATATGACATCTTTGGCTGCCGGGAGTTTGCGAGTACCATCCATATGTTCTTTTACTTCGGCGATGGCTTCACGCATGTTGTTTTCAATAATACTGTCATTTTCGGTGACAGGGGTGATTTTGAAATGCCCCAGGCGCGATGTCAATATTATTGCCTGGCCGCCTTTGGCTGCGGTCAGCACTTTTGTCTGGTTCTCCCGGAATTCTCTTGCAGATACTACTATCATAATAATTTTTTTGCAAATATAACAAATAAAATTAAATTTGGATACCTTTTTGGTATCCAAATTTAATTTTATTTATGAAAAAATATTCTTTTTGAGGGTTATATGTGGACTTACCGGCGGGTGTAGGTGGTGAGCGACGGGCGGCCGTTGATGTAGAGGCGTGCGCGGATGTCGGTGGCGCCATTGGTGGCGAAGGGGGCGGTGTACACGGCCGATGTCTCGGTGGGCTCGGTGCCGTCGGTGGTGTAGCGGATTGTGGCGTCGCGGTAGGGCGCGTTCATGGTCACGGTGCCGTTCTCAACCTTGATGCCCGGCTGGCGCACGTGGAAGTCGACGCGGGCGCGTTCCCATGCCGGGAAAAAGCGTTCCGACATCACGGCTATGAATTCGGAGTCGGTGTAGGTCGAGTCGTTGTTCCATGCTCGCTCGGCGGCTCCAAGCACCTTGGGGAATATGTAGCGGTCCTGCATGGCGGGGCCGTCGATGGTCTCGGCAAAAAGGGTGGTGGAAAGGCCGGCGAGGGGGATGTCGGCGGGATAGAGCGAGCGCGGATAGCCGTTGAGTGTGCGCAGGTCGTCGACGTAGCCTCCCCACGGCAGGCCGGGTTCCTCGGGGTGTTTGTTGAAAGGCTGGTCGAAGTAGAAATAGTCGACGTTGGTCACTATCACGGGGCATCCTGCCTGTGCCGAGCGGCGCACGGCCTCGGTGTTGGCCGGCGATGTGTTGATCCAGAAGTTTACGGAATAAAGTTGGTCGGCCAGCGAGCCTTCGTCGCTCTGCACTTGCGATATTTCTTGCCAGCCCGACATTTTCAGGCCTCTTTCGGCCAGCATGTGGCGGATGCGGTTGACAAAGTGTGCGTGCAGGCCTTTCTCGTCGTTGATGCCGTTTGCGGCCATGAATTTCTTGGCGGTGTCGGAGCCGTTCCATGAGCCGTGGGCCACTTCATCGCCGCCTATGTGTATCGCAGGCAGTGGCGCGCCTGCCTCGTCGTACATTGCGATGAGGTCGTCGAACACTGCGGCCATGAATCTGTACGGGCCTTCGAGGGCAGGATTCATCACGCAGTCGTGATAATTCTGGGCCGACGAGTATTTCGAGGTGTCGCCGTCGTGGATGAGGCGCATCGAGGCGTCGCCTGTGGTGCGGGCGCGGTGTTCCATGGCTTTGATGGCGGCACGTGCATGGCCCGGGGATTCAATCTCGGGAAGCACCGTTATGCCCATGTCTGTGGCTGCGCGCAGCAGGTCGATGAATTCCTGGCGTGTGTAGAATCCGTTGCCTGTCGTGCTGTAAGAGTCGGGATTGCCGTCGCCGCGGTAAGCCTGTGCGAGGAAGTCGGCATCGTCGAGCGAATATCCGCGGCGCGAGGCCATCGATGTGAGTTCGGGCAGCGATGGCATTTCAAGCCGCCATGCCTCGTCGTCGGCAAAATGGAAGTGGAGCACGTTGAGGCGCAGGTCGCGCATCTGGCGCAGGAGTTTGTGCAGCTGGTCGGGTGTCTGGTAGTTGCGTACAATGTCGATCATCATGCCGCGGTAGGCCATGTCGGGCCAGTCTTCTATCACGGCCAGGGGTAGCGAGGCCACGCCGGGGCGCATCACCTGCGAGCGGAACGATGCCGCGGCGTTGCGTGCCGTGGTGGCGTCGGCGGCCTCTACGGTGATGCCGTCGGTGCCTACGGTTATGCGGTAGTGGCCGTCGGGCATCGGTGTCACTTTTGTGGTGAGCCGGGCCGGCAGGCTCAGGGAGCCGTCCTTTATATTCACTTTCTTAAACGACGGCACCACGTCGTAGGCTCCGGGAGCGGCCGACGGGCGTATCGTTTCGTTTATTGCAAATATCTCGTCACTGTAGGGCATGGCGTCGCGGGAGCCGTCGGCCCATTGCGAGGGCGATGTGAGTGGCCGGCGTATGTAGTCGACGGCCTCGGTGGTGCCATCCCGGTTTACGCGGTGTGCGCCGTCGGGCGCGTTCTGCCCGCGGGTGAGGGCCGGCGATGAGAGTTCAATCACGAGGCTGTCGATGCCGGCGGTGAACCGGGGCGACGCTATTGCTGAATATCCGGGGAAGACAGGCACGATGGTGTCGGCCGGATTCAGCGGCGTAACGTTGTCGAGCGAGTTGAAGCACAGGCGCGAGAAGTCGCAGTCGCCTTTCACGGTGATCCGCTGCACGGCGTGTCCGTCGGTGTTTCCGGTGTGTTCCCATGTCACCTGAGTCCGTCGGGCCGGAGCGGAGGCAATGCACAGGGCTGTGAGCATGATTGCGATGGGGTAACGCATAAGATTGGATTATGAATTAGGATTTTAGGGATTATGTATCAAAACATCCGTAAAGATACAAATAATTCGCGTACTGAGGCCCGAATCTATGTGAAATAAAAGGAAGACAGTTGCGGCACTCGCCGTAACTTTCTGTTTTACAATTGCTTATGAAGTATTATAAATAAGAGGAGAGAGGCGATATATGTTTGAATTTTGGCGATTAAGGGTGTAAAAAAGAGTTGTCTCACGACATCTCTTTTCCTTAAACCTTTATCT
>CANRZQ010000111.1 GCA_947644475.1 uncultured Muribaculaceae bacterium | reverse complement strand
GACGCTTTGAAGTCAAACATCAGACATATCAGCGACTTACGTCATTTTTAACATGCCAGACATTCATACGACATGACGTAACTGGCAATGATTTCATCGCTTTAATAGCAAACATCGGAAATATGTGACAACTTCATTTTTAACACCCATCATTCTCAAGGTTAAAAAGTCGCTCAAAATTCCGAGTTAGGTCTGAGTTGTGTCTTTGGAAGATGTTGAACACCAAATTGTTAGGTTGCTTTATGTCACCAACTTGTCACCATTTTAGTTTCTGGAATTTGGGTAACGATTTGGTGACGAATAGTGGTCTGAGGAGGTCTTAACTTGGTCTGAGATCGGTCCTGAATCCGATAGGATAAGACACGAAAAAACCTCGGAACTATCTGATAGTCCGAGGTTTGTCTCGTATTGTCCGAATTAGGTCGGATGCCATAAGTGGAGCTGGAGGGGTTTGAACCCTCGTCCAAACGTGGAATCAATATGCTTTCTACGTGCGTAGTCTCCGGTTGGTTTTCGAGCCACGGCAGGTCGGGACGTCCAACCATGGCCTTATCCTCTAAAATTTCGGAAGATCGCCGAGGCTTCTTTCTTCCTATTTCCGATTTACCTGCACCACCGTATCGGTCCGTCTCGGAACAAGGACAACCGGGTGATGTCTCGTCCCTGCAACTTTTGCGGGGATAAAGCTAATCTACTGTACTTCGATTAAGCAGCGAGAGCGTAGTTGTTTTCGCCATTTAAATTTTTGATGTCTGAGATTAAAGAGCATAGCCATCATCGCTCTGCACGCTTACATACCGCTTCTACACGCTGTCAAAGCCAGTCAGCCCCGATATATAAGGATTGCAAATTTACGGCTGAAATTTTATATGCACAAATATTTTAACTTTATTTAACTTATTTCTTTGATTTTATACTCCTGCCGATTCATTTTCGCTCCCGGATGTATTTGCCGACGGAGCGGCGTTGCCCGGATCTCCATGGAAGAAGCCGTTGAAGTGTTTCTCTCCAAAGCGATGGAGGAGTTCCCAGAAGTTGGGGACGAAAAGGGTGCCGACAATGGCGTTGACAAACATGCCGAACACTACGGCTGTGCCAAGCGATATGCGGCTTGCCGCACCTGCCCCTGTGGCAAACAGCATGGGCATGACGCCGAACACGAATGCGAGCGCGGTCATCATGATGGGGCGGAATCTTACTTCTCCGGCTGACAGGGCTGCCTTGCGCACGTCCATGCCGGCCTTGCGATAGTCGATGGCGTACTCTACAATAAGGATGGCGTTTTTTGCCGACAGGCCGAGCAGCAGGATTATGCCTATCTGGGTGTATATATCGATGCTTTGCCCCATGAATAAGCATCCTATCACGGTACCGAGTATCGCTGTGGGCATGGAAATAATTACGGCAACAGGGTCGGTGAGGCTTTCGTATTGGGCGGCAAGCACGAGCAGGGTGACGATTACGGCAAATATCAACACGAATGTTATCGTGGTGCCTCCTTGTGTCTCCTGATAGGCCTCTCCGGTCCAGGCATATGAGTAGCTGTTTCCGACGGCTTTTCTGATGATTTCCTCCATGGCCTTAATTCCATCGGACGAACTTACGCCATGAGCCGGTGTGCCTGTGATTGAGGCAGTCTCGTACATATTATACCGGCTTACTGTCGACTGTCCCATTGTGGGAACTATTTTTACAAATGACGAGAATGGGACCATACCCCCTGTGGCGTTCTTAACCGTAAGGGCTCCTATATCGTCGACGCTGGCGCGTGCATCGGCATCTGCCGCGATATTTACCTGATACATGCGGCCGAAATCGGTAAAGTCGTTTACATAGTTTCCGCCCATATAGGCCGACAGGGTTGAGTTGATGTCTTCAAGACGCAGTCCCATCATCTTCACCTTATCGCGGTCGATATCGAGCCTGTACTGTGGCACTCCGCTTTCGTAGAGAGAGGTTACGGAGGCAAGCCGGGGGTCTTTTTCTGCGGCATCCTTTATTGCCGCAATGGCGGAGGCCATCTCTTCCGCGCCTTTGTTGTTGATGTCAAGTATCTGCATCTGCAAGCCTGATGTCAGGCCCACTCCGGGAATAGCCGGAGGGTTGAGGCCAAAGATAATGGCCTCTTCTATGTCGGCGCACGAGCCCTCGAAGCGTTCGATAACATCATTCACGCCGGCATCCTTGCCCTTGCGCTCGCGCCAGGGCTTGAGAACGGCTATGACAGAGCCAAGGTTCGACCCGGCTCCGCCGCCCATGAATGACGTTCCGGAAATGGTAATTACATCCTTTACTTCCGGAATATCGAGCATACGGGCCGACACATCGTTCATTATCTTGTCTGTGCGTTCGAGCGACGCCCCGGTGGGCAGTTGCACCGAGCCGAGGAAATAGCCCATGTCTTCCTGAGGAATATACGACGACGGCATTTTCAGAAAGCCGTAGAAAGCCGCTCCGGTAAGGATGAAGTATACGGCTATCGCAACCCATGGCCGGCGCAAGAATGTGCCCACCACTTTAAGGTAAACATTCAAGGTGGCTCCATAGCCTTTGTTGAATGCCCGGTAGATTACATTCTGCGTCTTGGCGGGATTGGAGCGGCGCAGGAACAGGGCGCACAACGACGGGGTGAGCGTAAGGGCGCTCAGTCCGGAGAAGGCTGTCGAGACGGCTATTGTCAATGCAAACTGTTTATAGAGTTCGCCTGTGATTCCGCTCACAAATGCCGTGGGGATGAATACCGACAACAGCACGAGCACCTCGCCTACAACCGGACCTTGCAACTCGACCATCGCTTTCTCGGCCGACTGCCTTGGCGTGAGTTTTCCCTGATCGACAAGACGGGAGCAATCCTCCACCACCACTATCGCATCGTCGACCACAATGGCTATTGCGAGCACGAGGCCGAACAGCGTAAGAGTATTGAGGGTAAAGCCCATCAATTTCATTACCGCAAACGTGGCTATCAACGACACCGGAATGGTAATCATCGGTATTATCACCGCCCGCCAGTTTTGCAGGAAGAGCAGAATCACCACCATGACGATGAGTGTTGTCTCAACAAATGTGACAAGCAATTCGTCGATTGACGAACTCACGAAATCTGTCTGATTCATAATCACGGAATAGTGGACACCTTCGGGAAAGTATTGCGACAGTTCGTCCATTTTTGCCGTGACCTCTTTGGCCACTTTAAGAGCGTTGGCTCCGGCGAGCTGATTTACGCCAAGGAGCGCGGCCTGTTTTCCGTTTACCCTCGCCACATTTCCATACGACTCGCTTCCAAGGTCGACACGCGCCACGTCGCCCAGACGCAGGAGCGAGCCGTCGGGGTCGGTGCGGAGCACTATGCCGGCAAACTCCTCCGGGGTCTGCAAGCGGCCCTGCGAGGTGAGCGTGAACTGGAACGCCTCCTTGCTCTGCAACGGCGGCGCGCCGACATCGCCGGCCGACACCTCCATGTTCTGGCTCTGTATCGCGGCGGCCACCTCTGCCGGGGTAATCTGCCGCACGCGCATCTTGTCGGGGTCGAGCCATACGCGCATGCTGTAATTGCCGCCCCCGAAGGCATTCACCTCCCCTACTCCATCGAGACGTTTGAGTTCGTCGACGAGATTAAGGTTGGCATAATTGGTGAGATAAAGCGCATCATAATTGTAGGCCGAATCGCCTTCGAGAGAGAGGAACAGCACCGTGTTGCTCGACGACGAGAACACCGAGACGCCTTGCTGCTTCACAGCGTTTGGCAACTGGGCGTCGGCAAGCGAGATGCGGTTCTGCACCTTCACGGCGGCCATGTCCTGGTCGGTGCCGTTTTCAAAAGTAATGGTAAGGTTATAAGAGCCGTCGGAACTCGAACTCGAACTCATATACATCATGCCCTCTATCCCATTTACCTGCTCCTCGATGGGCACGCCGACAGTCGAGGCCACCGTCTGTGCATCCGCTCCGGGATAAGACGCCATGACCATAACCGTAGGGGGCGTTATGTCGGGAAACTGCGCCACCGGAAGGGTCTTTACCGTAAGAAGCCCGGCCAGCACCATCATTACGGCGATGACAAGCGAGAAAATAGGCCGGTCGATGAAAAAACGCGAGAACATGGCTATTCAGTTAAAACGGGTTTGATTTCCATACCGGGACGCACTTTCAGAAGCGCCCGCGTGACATAACGGTCGCCGCGGCTCAATCCGCTTGTCACGACACGCATCGAGTCATTGGCCATGGCCCCGGTCTTTATAGGTGTATATACCACGCGGTTTGAGTCGTTGACAACATATACAAATTTACCGAGCTGGTCGGTAGAGATTGAAGCATCCTTGACGAGAATGGCGTTAGGATCAAGTTTCATCGGAAGAGAGATAGTGGTGTACATTCCGTCGCGCAGTTCGCCGTAAGGGTTTTTCACCTTGGCCCGCACATGAAGCGTTCCGGTAGACGTATCCACATCAGGGGCTATGTACACCAGTTTTCCGTAATAATTGTGAGGCAGTTTTTCGTCAAACGACATCGGCACCGAGTCGTAGTTTATCTTCGACCGTCCGTTCTCATTGGTAAAAGAGCGCAAGTACGACGCATCGTCGATATAAAATTCGGCATTGAGCACGGAATTGTCGAAGATTGTGGCAAGTTTCTGAGCCGCGCCTTCTCCGGCTATATAGGCCCCCTCGGAGTAGGTGCCAACCGACATCTCTCCGTCGAAGGGAGCACGCACCGTGCAGTAGCCCAAAGTTGTGCGTGCCGACTGCAACGCAGCCGTGGAATTCACAACCGAGGCCCGGGCCTGCTCCATGGCGCTCTTGGCATCGAGCACTTGAATCTGGGCCACAGCATCACTTTCAAGAGCCTTATTGAGTGCAGCATAATTCTTTGAGGCATATTCATAGGTGCTCTTTGCCGTGGCAAGTTGCGACTCGGCCTGAGCCACGGCATCGCGGTAGCGGGTGTCTTCTATTGTGAAAAGGACCTGTCCTTTCTTTACCTTGTCGCCGGGATTGAAATTCTGCGTAAGCAACGCGCCGTTGACCCTCGCCATCAAATCCACCATATCGGCAGCCCGCAGTGTGGCAGGATATTTCTTATGTATCACGACAGAATCCGCCACTACTTCGGCCACCTCGACTTTCTCAGGCGCGCCGGCCTGCGATTTATTATCTTTACCCTTGTTGCTGCATCCGGCGAGCGCGAGCATTGTCCCGGCCGAAAGGAATAACATATATCTTGCTTTCATATTTATTTATTTTCAGATATTTGATCAATGCTCCAGCCTCCGCCCAAAGCCTGGTAAAGGCCGACGAGAGCCGACAGGGCCGCGCCACGAGCGTTTACAAGTTCGTCGGCATATTGCAGGCGGGCTATCTGCGCATCAGACACGTTGATAAACGATGAGAGGCCTTTCTTGTAAAGGTCGATTGACAGCTCAAACGATTTCTGCGCCTGCTCAACGACTTGTTCCACCAGGTCGATATAATGCAAGGCATTGACATATTGCGCCATGGCATTGTCAACTTCCTGCACGGCGGTGAGCAATGTAAGGTTATAATTGTCGATTCCGGCCTGCATTTGCTCGCGGGCCGACACCACAGCCGCCTTGCGGGCCAAGCCATCGAAAACAGTCCACGACAATGTCGGGGCGATTGAATAGGTAAACGACCGGTCGGAAAACAAGTCGCCGGCCCTATGAGCCTGTGTGCCAATTGACCCGGCAATAGACAGGGTTGGCAGAAAATCTTTTTTGGCAATGCCAAGGGCTGCGGCATCGGCGGCAAGGTTAAATTCCGCCTCCACCACATCCGGACGTCGGCGAAGCAACTCCATTGGCACACCAACAGCCACTATCTGATGATAATCGGGCAGTTCCCGGGGTGTGTCGAGCATTGCATGTATCTGCTCGGGGAACATGCCCGTGAGAACGCCGATAGTATTTATCGTCGTGGCAATGTCTGTATTAAGCGTAGTAATAGAGGCTTCGGTCGACAGATAGGTTGTCTTGGCCTGGGTCACGTCGAGCATGGATGATATTCCGGCCTCAAACCGGGCCTCGGTGATTTCCACCACACGCTTCTGCGACGATATATGTTCCTGCAAAACAGCGCGCTCGCCCTGCAATGTGCGCAGCCTCATATATGCCGAGGCAATCTTGGATGTAACGCTCACCATCATGGCTGCATATTGGGCGCGTGAAGCCTTGAACGAGGCTTTGCCCTGCCGTGTCCTTGCAGTGATTTTGCCAAACAGGTCAATCTCCCAGTTCATATCAACGCCAAGGCCGAAATATGACGAGGTGGCGGCGTCAACCTCAGGAGAAGCCACCGCGCCCGACGTTCTTGCACGGGTCCATCCGGCATTGGCCGTAAGCGAGGGATAATAAGCGGCCTGAGCCTGGCGCACACCCTGGCGGGCAATCTCGATGCGGCGCGCCGCCATCGCAATGTCGTAATTGCGGTCGACTCCAATCGCTATCAGCGAATCGAGCATTGAGTCGCCGAAAGAATGCCACCAGGCATCGTCGGTAGGCACAGTCTGGTCGAAACCTGCGGCATATGCCCACCGCGAGGGCATTTCATCGCCGGCAATGCGTTCCTGCGCCGGGGAAGGGTGCGCCACGAAGGCGAGCACGGCAAAGGCTACGGATATATGTTGTAAACTCAAATTCATTACCTCGAACATAAATAGTTGTACAATAAAATAACCCCGGCCTAACCTTTTTGGTTTAAGCCGGGGCTACTTTTTTTATTACAGCCGTATCACTGCATGTTGGCCTTGATATAATCTTCAATAGAAAATTCGGTCCGGTAATCCTTGACTGCACCGGGTATGAACTCGGTGGCATTAACAGATGCGTTTTGCTTGCCATCGCAGACGCGAAGGATAAAGCCAAGAATTGAATACAGGTTATCGTGCATGGGCGATACAGACAAGACATGGTCTTTCCCTTCAAAAGAATAGAACTCGCATGGCGTATCAATCGATGCCAATGTCTTTGCTATGTATTGAGATCCGCACAGGCTCATGCCTCCGGCCGACAAAATAGAGTATGGCACATTTTTATCAGCTTCTCCATGAAAGAGCATCATCGGACAAGGCTTCGACTTCCATACAAGGTCGTCATTGCAAAAAACAGCACCGGCAAACGCTACAATTCCGGCATAGTTAAAATCCTGCGGAAGAGTAACGCCCATATTATACCCGTTTGCCCGCCAATATTCTGCTTGCAGGGCTGTAATAGCACCGGCGCTTGAACCTGATGCAAATAATTTCTTACCGTCCACTCCTAATTCGGAAGCATTTTCCAAGACATACGTTGTAGCCCGATAAAAATCGGATACCGCATCATTTATGGCATAAACCAATGCAGTGGCAAAGCGTTCGGGCAAACTAACTATGCTTTCATCGATGTGTTTCAACAGACTTGTCCTGTAATCAACCGATATAACGGCTATGCCATTATCATTAAGGAATTGGAAATATTGCAGGTATTCATTGTTATCGCGTGTTCCGCTCATAAAGCCACCTCCAAATGCAAAGATGACAGCAGGCGCCGGTGCCTGGGGCCGGCAGACTGGATGGTATATGTCCATTCTCAGCGTGTCGCCATCTACCACAGCGTAATCGCGCGTTTCATAAGTTATGCCAAACGCAAATGGCATGGCGCAGAGCACCAACACAAAACTCAATACATACCTTACAACAAGATTTGGCCGACTAAAACATCGGCTAACGCTATTTATCATCATATCGTGATGCTTATTAAATTTGTACATATGACATACTTTGATTTTGACAAAAATACAACAAAATTTTTAATCATAAAGATTGACAGATGAAAAACTTTTTGTGTATCTTCCATTGGTGGAATGTGCCAAACTCTTTTGAACAGGTAATTCTGGAATCCAAAGGGTGAATCGCCTGCATTAAAAAAATAAATGTTTATGGAATGTGAGTATCCATCGACAAACGACATTATAGCCACTCCCGTAGGGGGAGCCGCCATAGGAAAGGTGCTATACCGGACATCAGACCTTATATTGGATGACCGTAGCAGCGGCGGCGAACGATTCGACACGAACCTAACCGAGACCTTTTGTTCCCGTGCGTTGTGCCGTACAAACTTGGGGCCCCGGCATCTGTCGGAGCCGGAGTCATGGCTCAATATGCCCCATCCAATGATTTTGTATTTGATGGATACGGTCATGCCAATGGCTTGATACTTGCCGGAATCTTGACTGATTTTTACAGGGATTATCACAGAAACTATAACTGGGGCTCCGGTTTCTCCATAAAGGCCGGCATCAATGCCTCTTTATTCAAAAACCGGCTGATTGTAAGTTTGGCAAAACAGTACTATAAAGTCTATACATGGAAAGGATATGACCAAAATTATGATTGGTCGACGACTCCCGAGGGGAAACCGGTCAATATACAAGGCGACAAGTCAACCTCAACATTCAATCATTTAGACGCGACTCTTAAACTAAGATTGTGGAAAAGACTGTATTTATCCGCCGGTGCAGACTTTTATTGGCGAACTACAAGTTATGAAGACTTAGAGATTAGAGCCGGAGGAGGCTGGACAGTATACCCGAGAGTACACAGCAAGCAAATCGGCGCACATGTAATGCTGACATACATACTATGATACCGGATATAGAGCGGAGACCGGCCGGAGCGTTCGGTTATGCCAACCGTGGTGCAGAACGCTACGGCCGGCCTCCGCTCCGATAC
>CANRZQ010000110.1 GCA_947644475.1 uncultured Muribaculaceae bacterium | reverse complement strand
GGGTCCACGCGGGGTCGGTAGCCTTGACGGAGGCGGCGGGGGTGAAGGTGACACCGCGGTCGGACGAGATGAGCACGTCGAGGGCGACGGCGTCGCCGCTGCTGTCGGCGGTGCGGTACCAGAATTTAAGGGCGGGATTGGCCGCGGCGGCGATGTCGACCACGGGCGTCTGCAAGGTGATGGTGCCTTTCGACGAATATTTCATCCATCCCAGGTCGGCGTCTTGCGAGGAGTCGGCGGTGTCGTAGATTGATTTTGTCGACGCGCTCCATTCGGGGTAGCCGCCGTCGGTGCCGCGCACGGTGGTCCATGGGGCAGTGGAGGCCACGCCTGCGGCAAAGGATTCGGCGAATGGCATGGGGTAGGCGCTGCCGAAGATGAGCATGTTGGAGTTGCATCCGGCGCTTTCGCCTGCGATGTTGGAGGCGTAGACGGTGTATTGCAAGGCTGTCTGCACGGAGGCGTCGAGTCCGGTGTCGATGAACTCGCACGATGTGAGGGCGGTGGCGGCGTCGGAGCCGTTTGTCACGCGGGCCACGCGGTAGCGGAGGTTGGCGGGGTCGATGTATCCGCCGTTGCGCCCGGCTGTGGGGGCCGTCCATGTGAGCACGGCTCGGTCGCCGTCCTGGCGGAGGACCACATCGGATACTGCCATGGGCGTGTCCTCGCCCACATATGCCTCGGCTGTGGCTGCGTAGCCTGCCCCATAGGCGTTGTAGAATACTACCGAGTAGCGGTTGATGCCGTTGGCGGCGTCGGTGTCGCGCACAATCACCTCAGATGAGGGCGCGGGGCTGTCGGCCACCATCACGCGGCCTGTGGTAAGGTTGGTCACCTCGGCTTTTGTGAGGGCCGTGAGGACTGAGCCGTCGACGGCCTCGGCAGGGGCTGTGGCCTTGACGGTGGCTTCGAGCGCGCCCTCGGCGGCCTCTGCCACTACCGATGGGGATGCCGCGGGGGCTTTGAGCGACACTCCGGCCGACACCCCGAAGGTGTAGACGTAGAGGCTGTATTGGTACTTGGGACTGGTGCAGTGGATGCCGATGTTATATGCGCCGTCGGCCTCGGGGGTGAATACTGCCGACAAGGTGTGGCGCGTGTTGTCGGCGGTGGAGCCGGAGGGCTCGATGGCTATGGTCATGGCCTCGGGCGTGGCCGACTCGCCGGCCATGATGCGGAAGGTCTCGGGGGTGCGGTTGCTGCCCGAGCGCATTTCCAGGGTGATGGTGTATTGGCATCCGCCGCGGAGGGTGAGCGAGGGCGAGAAAAGCCAGTCGTCGGAGGCGTTGTTGCGGTTGTAGTTGCACACGGCTCCGTTGGCCGACCATTTCCATGTGGAGCCGTCGGCGTTGGCGTCGTCGACGGTGAAGAATTTGAACTGGCCCTCGTCGGTGAGGTCGTAGGCCACGGGCGGCTCTGCGGCGAAGCCTAAGGTGATGGGGGCAGTGACGGCGGGGCGGCCTGTCTTGCCGCCGCACACGGCGCGCACCTCGTAGGTGTAGTCGGCAAGGGCTGTGGGGAGATTGGCGTCGGTGCAGGTGGCGGCTGTGATGCCGGAGGCCACGGCTGCGCCGTCGGGGAGACGTGTCACGGTGTAGGTAAGCGACGAGGCGTCGATATAGCCGTTGTTGGCGCCGGTTGAGACGGGGGCCCATGTTATGGTCACGGCATCGCCTGCTTTCTCGGCCGAGGCCGAGGCGGGGGCGGCCGGAGTGTCGACGCCGGCATATACGGTGCGGCGCACCGACGCTCCGCGGCTGCCTGCTGCGATGCAGTAGGCCTCGATGGCGTGGAGGCCCTCGGCGAGGGTGGCGTTGCGGCTCACGGGCGAGCCTGCCGGGGCGCTGCCTTGGAAAAGCGGGGTGCCGTTGTCTGTGACGATATAGTCGAGCGTGCCTTCAAGGACTGTGCCGTTGATGGCCGTGGAAGGCATGGTGAAAGATATTGCCGCGTCAGTGGATGGACCTTCGAGCGCAACTGTGAAAGCCCCGGGGGCTTGCGGGCCGTCGAGGTCGGCCACCGAACTGAGGGTGTAGAGGCCCACGAACTCCTCGTCGTCGGCAAACTCGCGCACGGCCGTGGCCTCGCCGGTGGCGGTGTCGATGCGGAAGAGGGCCGAGCGATCGAGGTTGCAGCCTGCCCAGTACATTTCCTTGGTAGTGAAGTCGAAGCATGCCGACATGTTCCAGCGCGATGGCGTGAAGCCCGTTGGGCCCACGAGCGTGTGGTCGCCGGTGGCGCGGTCGAAGCGGTAGAGGTTGCCGTCGGAGCCTATGCCGTAGACGTTGCCCTCGGTATCGGCGGCGAGGCCGAGCATAGGCATGGGGCCAATCTTGTCGGCGAGGTCGAGTGGCTTGATTACGTCGACAGAGAGGTCGGCGAGCGAGAGCGTGCCGAAGTCGTATCCCGACGAGGTGGCGTTGAGGAACACGCCGTAGATTTTTCCGTCGACGGGGCACCAAGTGAGGTCGCTGGCCGAGAGCGTGAGCGGGGCGTCGCGCCGCTCGACCAGGGCCCATGTGTCGGTGTCGTAGACATAGAGGGTGTTTTTCTGTGCCTTGCCCGAGTTGGGCACGCGTGTGAGCACATAGTAGCGGCCGTCGGCATAGACGGCGCCGCCGTTGGCGTAGACATTGTTGTCGGCAGGCTTGTAGACGAGCGTCATCGGGCCATCGGGCGAGGCCTCAAAGGAGTAGACGCCCGCGTCGGTGGCGTCCTCATCGCCCCATGAGCCGGTGTAGATAAGGTTGCCGTAGACAGTGGGCGTTACCCCGGCCGCGGCAGGCATAATGGCCGCCGACACCGCCGCAAGGGCGGCAATAAGCAAGGTTTTCATAGGAGTTGGGAAGTTGGGGAGGGTGGAAGATTTTAGGAGGCTTAGGCTGCTTAGGAATCCTATGGCTCCTAAGCAGCCTAAATATCATTTTCGGTATTTTTCTGATGAGGCGGCCTCGTCGAGGATTGACAGGTACGACTGGTAGCGCGAGGCGGCGATGCGTTGCTCGCCGATGGCGGCAAGCACGGCGCAGCCCGGCTCGTGGGTGTGTGTGCAGTTGGAGAAGCGGCAGCCGGCCGAGGCGGCAAACAGGTCGGGGAAATAGTGGGCCACCTCGGCGGGGTCGAAGTCGATGGTGCCGAATCCGCGTATGCCCGGGGTGTCGATTATCTCTCCCCCACCCGGCATGTGGAACATCTCGGAGAATGTGGTGGTGTGCATGCCCTGGTCGTGCACGGCTGAAATCTCGCCGGTGCGCAGGTCGAGGCCGGGGACGAGGGCGTTGATGAGCGTCGACTTGCCCACGCCCGAGTTGCCGCATATGAGGGTGGTGGAGTCGCGCAGGGAGTCGCGCAGGGAGTCGATGCCCTCGCCGGTGCGTGCCGACACGGTGTCGACGCCGTAGCCAATCGAGCGGTAGAGGTAGGCCACGGCATCGAGCAGGGCGCGGTCGTCGGGGTCGGTGAGCAGGTCGGTCTTATTCACTATTATGCGCGCGCTCACTCCGTAGGCCTCGGCAGTGGCGAGGAAGCGGTCGATAAAGGTAGTGGAGGTGGTAGGATGCGCCAAGGTCACCACCAGCGCGGCCTGCGAGATGTTCGCCGCCAGGATGTGCGACTCCTTGGAGAGGTTGCTCGCCCTCCTTATTATATAGTTGCGCCTCGGGAGAATGCGCGTGATATATGCCGTGCCGTCGGGCCCGGGGTCGGAAATCTCCACCTCGTCGCCCACGGCCACGGGGTTGGTGGTGCGTATGCCGCGGATGCGGAAATTGCCCTTCACCTTGCACGGGATAAGCGCCCCCCCGGGGGCTTCCACGACATAATGCGCGCCGGTGTTTCTTACTACCTTATAACTCATTTTCACTATTTTACGTACAAAAGTACAACAAAATAATGAAAAATACGGTTTTTTGGCCAACAAAATTAATGCGCTGATTGTTAGACAATTAACAAAACCGAGATTCACAACCATCGGCTATGAGTGCAAAATAATGGCAATTTATTAGGTTTTTAACTAAAAATAACGTAATTTTGCAGCAATTTATGAGATAATGCAACAAAAAGTTAAGTCTAACTAAAAATTTCACGACATGAACATCGAAGCATTCGGCAACTATGCCGGTGCCGTATGGCAGGCCCTCAACGAAGCAGAGGCCCTCGGCATCAAGCAAATCAAGAAAATCACCAAACTGAAAGACAAAGAAGTGTTCGCCGCCCTTGGCTGGCTCGCCCGCGAGAATAAAATCGAAATCGCCCCCGACCCCGCCGACGAAAAAGAATACATCGTATCGCTCATCGGCTAACCTCAGGCCGATTACTTGCAACAAATCCTGCCCATGGGCAGGATTTGTTGTTTTTAGGCTTCATAGGCTGCCTAAGCCTCCTGTGAAGCCTGAAATACCCACCCTGCCGAAAGTTTTTTGAAAAAAATTAAGTAAATTTTTCCTTAATTGCAAATTAATGGTTAAATTTGCGCCAATGCCGCCGGAGAATGCAACACAAGCAGCCCCGCGGGCGTTAATCAGAAGATTGAATTTCAATAACTAACCTCAACAAATATCATATCAACATGTCAAAGGTATCAATTATCGGCGCCGGCAATGTAGGCGCAACATGCGCAAACGTGCTGGTAACCGGCCAGGTTGCCGACGAAGTAGTATTGCTCGACATCAAGGAAGGCGTTTCCGAAGGAAAAGCCATGGACATCATGCAGACCGCCAACATCCTCGGCCTCAACACCCGCCTCGTGGGCGTGACAAACGACTACGCCATGACCGAGAACTCCGACGTGGTGGTGATCACATCGGGCATCCCCCGCAAGCCCGGCATGACACGCGAGGAACTCATCGGCGTGAACGCTGGCATCGTGAAATCTGTGACTGAGAACGTGCTCAAGCACTCACCCAACGCCATCATCGTGTGCATCTCCAACCCGATGGACACCATGACCTACCTCATCCACAAGGTATCCGGCCTTCCCAAAAACCGCATCATCGGCATGGGCGGCGCACTCGACAGCGCACGCTTCAAATATTTCCTCAGCCTCGCCCTCGAAGCCAACGCCACCGAAGTGGAAGGCATCGTGATCGGCGGCCACGGCGACACCACAATGATACCCCTCACCCGCTTCGCTGCTTACCGCGGCATCCCCGCATCATCCCTTCTGCCGGCCGACCTGCTCGCCAAAGTGGCAGCCGACACAATGGTAGGCGGCGCAACGCTCACCAAACTCCTCGGCACCTCGGCATGGTACGCTCCCGGTGCGGCAGGAGCACAGATGGTAGCCGCCATCCTCCACAACCAGAAGCGCCTCATCTCCGCATCGGCCCTGCTCGAAGGCGAATACGGCGAATCTGACCTCTGCATCGGCGTGCCCTGCATCATCGGCCGCAACGGTATCGAGAAAATCGTCACTTTCGACCTCAACGAAGAAGAAAAAGCACTCTTCCACAAGAGCGCCGAAGCCGTGCACAAGACCAACGCCGCTCTCGCCGGCGCTATCTGATAACGCAACATCTACGGAGGGTAGACACCCGCGCGCACCGCGCCGGAGGCCTGCCCTCCTTTTTTTAATCTATAACAATCTCTGCAATGAAACTTTTCCAAATCATAGCACCCCTGGCCATAGCCGCCACTCTCGCCGGATGCGCGGCCAAGACCACGCCCGAAGCCGATGCCGCCAACGCCGTCGACCCCAAAGAGCAGGCCACAAGCATCGAGGCCGTAGACACAGCCAAAGGCATCATCGACCTGGCCAACGACTCGGCCCTGCGCCCCGGCATGAAAGTTGACCAGCTCACGTTCATCGACTTCAACGCCACATGGTGCGGCCCCTGCAAACTGATAGCCCCGTCGTTCCACGCCCTGGCCAACGACTTCATCGGCCGCGTCACATTCTACTCTGTCGACATCGACCGCTGCCCCGAAACAGCAAAAGCCTTCGGCGTAGAGGCAATCCCCACCTTCGTGCTCATCCGCCCCGACGGTCGCACCGAACGCTTCGTCGGCACCGACTCCTTCGCCACCGACACCGAACTCAACCGCGCATCCAACATAGAGGAAGTAACCTCGATAATCCTCCCCCGCATGCGCGAGGTGCTCGACAAGAACCTGAAATAAAATAATTTTCGAAATAAATCGACTTATATCGAAATAAGTCGATTTATTTCGATTTAATCCAATCGATTTATCTCGATTTATTTCGATATATCTCGATTTAAATCGTTTTTTTGACTATGCCCACCCTAAAAGAAATATTGCAGGCCATCGGGCGGCGCCACGGCGTGGAAAGCCTCAACCCCATGCAGAAAGCCGTGGCCGAGGCCAAAGCCTCGCGCATCGTGCTCCTTGCCCCCACAGGGTCGGGCAAGACCCTGGCATTCACCGTGCCCATGGTCGAGAGCCTCGCCCCGGCGTCGGGGCGCGTGCAGGCCGTGGTGATAGCCCCGGCGCGCGAACTCGTGCTGCAAATAGCCGACGTAATCCGCCCCGTGGCCGCAGGATACAAGACCGTGACGCTCTATGGCGGACACTCTGCCCTCGACGAGGCAAACTCCCTCGCAGCAGGAGCCGACATAGTGGTGGCCACTCCCGGACGCCTGCTCGACCATATCCTCCGCGAGAATATCGACATACGCACGGCATCGACCCTCGTAATCGACGAATACGACAAGCAGCTCGAACTCGGCTTCCACGACCAGATGCGACGCATATGCCGCCGCATTCCCCGGGTGCGACGCCTGATGCTCACATCGGCCACCCCGCTGGCCGAGCGCCCCGACTTCATCGACCTGTCGCAGGCCAAGGTAATCGACTTCTCGGAGCGCGCCGCCGCTCCACGCTCGCGCATGAAGATAGCGCTGGTGAAAAGCCCCTCGCGCGACAAACTCGAAGCCCTCGGCGATCTGCTCCACGCCCTGCCCGACGGACGCACCATCGTGTTTGTAAACCACCGCGAGAGCGCCGACCGCGTCCACGCCTACCTCGTGCGGCAAGGCTTCCCTGCCGGGCTCTACCACGGAGGCCTCGACCAAATGGACCGCGAACTGGCCGTGGACATGCTCAACAACGGCACCACGCCCATACTCGTGAGCACCGATCTGGGCTCACGCGGCCTCGACATCGAAGCCGTGCGCTCTGTCGTGCACTACCACATCCCTCCCACAGCCGAGGCATGGACCCACCGCAACGGCCGCACGGCCCGCATCGATGCCACCGGCGAAATCTACATCCTCGCTTCCGAGGGCGAGTCGCTGCCCGAATATGTCGACTACGACTTTGAGTTCGTGCCCGACCCCGACACTAACCCCGACCCTATCCGTTCCGACACAGCCACGCTCTATATCGCCGCCGGCAAGAAGGAGAAACTGTCGAAAGCCGACATCCTCGGCTTCCTCACCAAGCAATGCGGCCTCGACGGCAAGGCTGTGGGGCGCATCGCCGTGAAGGACCACTGCGCCATCGCCGCCATCCCACGCGCGTCGGCCGCGGAAGTCACCGCCGCCTTTGCCGCCTCCAAAATCAAAGGCCGCCGCATCCGCGCCTCCATTTATAAGTAGTTGGGGAGTTGGTAAGAAATAGGGAAATAATAAGGAAAATAGGGAAATTTCTGAGAAATTTCCCTATTTTTTTGCTGTCTTATGGATTTGCTGAGGTTATTTTACCTCCCAGGTCTCGCCGGCGAGAATCATGTCGCGCAGGGAGGTGAAGCCTTTGCGGGCGGAGACGGCGGAGGTCTGCTCGGCCACGGCTTGGTCGTAGGTGGGGGCGTCGACGTCGCGTATCACGCCCACGGCCAGGGGGAGGGTCTCGCCGTCCATCATGGCGAGTTGCTGGTGGAGGAAGTTGGAGGGTGTGTGGGCATCGTGAACGAGGACGTCGTCGATGGTGTAGCCGTCTTCTCCGACGGTCACTGCTTTGAGCAGGAAACCGTCTTGGACGAGGCCTTTGTCGCGGTTGGCTCCAAAGAGCATTTTTTCGCCGTGGACGAGGTGGATGGTACGGTCGGCACGCACGGCGCGGTCGGTGATGGCGTTGTGGATGCCGTTGTTGAAGATTACGCAGTTCTGGAGCACTTCGACAACGGATGCGCCGTGGTGGCGGGCGGCGGCCAGGAGCACTTCCTGGGTGGTGGCGAGTTCCACGTCGATAGAGCGTGCGAAGAATTGTCCGCGGGCGCCGAATACGAGTTCGGCGGGGATGAATGGGTCTTCGCATGTGCCGTAGGGCGATGATTTGGATACGAATCCACGGGGCGATGTGGGCGAGTATTGTCCTTTGGTGAGGCCGTAGATTTTGTTGTTGAACAGGAGGATGTTGATGTCGATGTTGCGGCGCACGGCGTGGATGAAATGGTTGCCGCCGATTGCGAGGCCGTCGCCGTCGCCGGAGATCTGCCATACGGTCATCTCGGGGTTTGCCGTCTTGAAGCCTGTGGCTATTGCGGCGGCGCGTCCGTGGATGGTGTGGAAGCCGTAGGTGTTCATGTAGTAGGGCAGGCGCGAGGAGCATCCGATGCCGGAAATCACGGCCGTCTTATGCGGGGGCACTCCGAGGGTGGCCATGGCCTTGTGGAGGGAGTTGAGGATTGCGTGGTCGCCGCATCCGGGACACCAGCGCACGGGCTGGTCTGACTTGTAGTCGGCTGGGGTATATTGGGTTGACATTGTTATCAGGTATTAACGATAAGTGATAAAGTATAAGTTATAAGTGATGATGTAAGGCATAAGGC
>CANRZQ010000109.1 GCA_947644475.1 uncultured Muribaculaceae bacterium | reverse complement strand
CTGCGGCGCGCCGGGGGCTGCGGAAGCGATAGTGGCTACCGACAGGGCCAGAAGGCCGGTAAGCAGTTTTTTCATAAAATGTGTTTTTTATAATGTGATTACTTTACACTCTTTTTGAATATCTCATTGGCCGCCTTTATGATATAGACCCCTGCGGAGGGCATTGCAGCAGAAAGGCTGCCGGAGCCGGAGGCTATGCGGCGTCCCGTCACATCGTAGACGGCAATATCCGCATCGGGAGCCTCGACCGTGATGCACCGGCCAACTGCCGCGACCGCCACCGAGGCCGATTCGGCGGAGAATATGCCGGAGGCGGATTCTGTGGCGGCCTTCGACTCGATTGACGGACGCGAGTAGCGGATGCCGTCGTAGCCGCGCACGGTGTAATAGTATTCGGTACCGGATTGGAGGTTGTCGATCACCGCAGACGTTGCCGCGCTGCCGAGCATGCGTCCTGAGTGGCCTTCCACGGGCACAGGAGCATATGTGTAGCCATGGCCCACAACGACATCGTCGATGCTTAAAGAGCCTTTCGTGCCCGCGCGGTCGAACTCGATGCGCACCGCCGATGTGCCTTCGGGGAAAGCGTCGGCAGAGCATACGCGGCCTCCTTTGTCCGTAACGACCTCAAAAGAGGCTACGAGGGTGCGCTCCGCCGTGCCCACGGCATATACGCGGATATAATCGCCCGCAGAGGTGGAACTGCCGCGTTGCCAGAAACTTACCGAGCGGATATCGTCGCCAAACGAGGCTGTGAGATGGTCGCCTGCCGACAGGCGCAGGGCCGGAATGGCCGCGCCGGAATAGGATGCGTTGGCAAATGACGATGACGACGATGAGGTCCAGCCCTTTGGCAGAGGCTTCACGCCGGAGGAAAAGTCGCAGCCGGCCACTATCTCGGCATCGTAGGTCTTTGTATATACATTGATTTCGTAATCTATGGCATCGGGAAGAGGGTTCCATGTGGCCAGGAAACTATGGTCGTCGATGTCGACAGCTCCTGTCGACTCTACCCTGAGCCTGCCAATTGTGGGGGCGCCGGTGAAAACCTCTATTTCGTTCGACGGCTCCGACATTTCGAGTCCGCGCGCGTTGCACACAGTGTAATAATAAGCGGCATCGGCATCCAGGCCGCCGACCTCGCAACTTGTAACATTGCCTACGGGCCGCAACTGCCATCCGGGAAGGTATTCGGCCTTGCCGTCGCGGCGTGTATATACACTCAGCAGATAGCCCGTGCCGTCGGGGGCGCTTTCCCAATTTGCCACAAAACTCTCGTCGGTGACACCGGTGGCTGCAACGGCTGCCGTGGAGCCTATCGGGAGCGCCCCGCCGCAAACCTTGAAAGTGATCACACCCTCATCGCTCTCCGCTATTTCCGTGAACGGCAGGTTGAGAGCCTTTCCGCTCCATGTGCGCATCGAGGGAGCGGTGTCGTCGGTGAAAGACGTGATGTTGTCGTAGCCCGGAAACGGGTCGCCGTCGCGCGTGGAAGTCGTAGGCAAATTGTCGGCCTCCTCTATGTCGACATGCTGGTGGATTGTGGAGTTGTTGACACAGTTGTCGCGCCACTGGGCGAGGTTGTAGTCGATATGCCACACGAGCATTCCATGGCCGGGGATATAGGTGTCCCACGATGTCTGTTGCCGGTTCTCTATAAGGAAAAACTCATACTCGCTGTCGGTTTTCACCAGTCCGGCTATGTTGCTGCCTATGGGCGGAAGGGTGGCGTTGAGCGCGCCGGAAATCACGGCCGGCTCCATCCAGCCCAAGGCGTAACGCTCGAATGCGCCATAGAGCGGCGGGGTCATGCCGCTGTTGTTATATGGCCCATAGTCGAGCGCGCTCCATGAGCCGGGAGTAAAGGCCGCGGTGTAGGCCGTGGTATAAAGGTCGGGCAGGCCCATGACATGGCTGAACTCGTGCACAAAAGTGCCTACACCGTCGGGCCGCGAGCCTTCCCACTCGTTGGAACAGGCATACCGGTCGAGTTGCACGCCGTCGAAGATATATTCTTTTGTGGGGTAAGCAGTTGTGATGCCCCATGAATGAGGCCACACAGAGTCATCACCGCCTCCGGTGGCTTCGCCACGTCCGGCATAGAATAAAAACACATTGTCGATGAATCCGTCGCCGTCGCGGTCGTACTGCGAGAAATCGACCGTTGCGTCGAGTTGCTGACAGGCCTCCACCACCATCATGCCGGGGTTAGCGTCGTTGCCGGAATAATTGCCGCCATAGTATGCCCTTCGCTGCGACAGCGTCACAGGCCCGAGCACATCGAATTGCGGACGGAAAAGGCCGTTGGAACATTCTTCGAAATATTGCCTTGCCGAACCCGTGCCGCCATAGTCGGCAAAATCCTCCTCGTTGAGCATACGAGAGAAATAGTCGTGAGGATCTGCCAGTTCGAACTTCACATCGGCATATTCGACAAGTATCACCACAGCCTTCTGGTCGCCAACCGACGGAAAAGCGGTGCCGGGAAACAGCCCCGGGCCTTTCTTGAATCCGTCGTCAAAAGAGGCGCCACGCGAGAGGGCGGCAGCCCTTGCGGCCACGCGCCGCGGCTTGCGTGCGGCCATGCGTCGAAAAGCGCCGGCGGCCTTATCCACGTCAATCGCCGAGAGCATATTGCGTACCGCCGCCGTGCGGCGAGAGGCCGCTCCGGCCATTACCCCTGTGGACACAACGGAATCGGCATCCTCGGCAGGACGGGCATAAAAAAATCCGGCGGCCGTCTCGACCAACGGATACCCGTCCTCGCTGTAATAACAATGGAAATGCTCGTCGCCGACAAGACGCACCTCTATCGTGGTGCCGTCGGGCTGTGTCATTGAAAGCAATCCGGGTTTCGCCGGCTTTGCCTCGGCACCGAGCCAAGAAAGCACGATAATGGCCGACAGCAAGCAATACTTGAATTTTAGGTCACTCATAGGTTAGTTAGTTGTTGGTGGTGTTTCTGTGGCAAAGAAAACACAAAAAATCAATATTACCAAACAAAATGTTATCAAAATTACATTTTTTGTAGCATATTAATAAAACACCCCCCCCCGAATGACATTTTGACAACAAATTCTTTCTAAAACTAACATATTGAAACACAACTCCCCTAATATCAATCATTCCGTCAACACACCATTCTGCCGGTTGCATACTTTTCAAAATAACCTTATCTTTGCCGGAAAAAAGATATGCGCACTGTTATACAGAGAGTGAAGATGGGAGCCGTGGATATCGGCGGCGAGAGACTGTGTGAAATCGGAGCCGGGATGTTGCTGCTGCTCGGCGTGGAGGGCGGCGACACGGATGCTGATATGGAATGGCTCGCCGCAAAGGTGGCGGGGCTGCGCATCTTCAACGATGACAAGGGGGTGATGAACCTGTCGGTAAACGATTTGCCGGAAATGGGCATAATTGCCGTGAGCCAGTTTACGCTAACGGCCTCGACACGCAAGGGCAACCGGCCAAGTTATATCCGCGCCGAACGGCCCGAGCCCGCGGAGGCGATGTACGACAGTTTTTGCCAACGGCTCGAACAGTTGACGGGACGCACTGTTGGCCGTGGCCGCTTCGGAGCCGACATGGCTGTGTCGCTTGTAAACGACGGCCCCGTGACAATAATCATCGACTCACGCCTGCGCGAATAATTCGGGGCGGTTGATTTTGAGTATCGCCACTATTATCATGCATGCGCCAATGAGGAGCAAGGCGTAAAAAGCGATGGTGGCCAGCAGAAAGATGGCCACGCGCAGAATACGCCTGCCCTTGGTGAGGCCCAGATGCCGCAGCGACTTATACACCCCACAGGTGCCGGCGGCCAATATATATAGGTATGGCAAAAATACTGCGAACGAGGGCAGCAGCATGTCGAGAGGGCTGACGAGCAATTGAAAAAGGAGCACCGCGTCCGACATGTAGATTGCAGCGAGAAGGTATTCGGCAATGTTGTACCGGGCCTCGCCTTTCCGCCGGTTGACGAGCATGAGGCCGGGGATGGCCGGCAGGAACACCAAAAGATATTGTACAACCGTGGATGTGAGCAGCATATCCGTCAAGGCATCGGCGATGAATCCGACGACAGTAGCAGTGTCGAATATATGAGATTCATCGTGCGACGTCTCCTCCGGCAATGGCATGCCGAGCATGGAGCCAAGAGCCCCAAGAACTACGGTGAGGAATGTGAGCACGAGCAGCAACTGCACGGGGTCGGTGTATATCACGCGACGGCCCCGGATATAGTCGGCTATCACGTGCCAGGGCCTTACCAGCAGATTGCAGCATGTGAATACGACGCCCTTGTTGAGGCGTGTGAGGCGCATGAAGGCTTCGGCGACAAAATTTTTTGCCGTCAGTCTCTGCGTATGCGTTGCCTGGCCGCATTGGTGGCAGTATTTGCCTCCGTTGGCAAGCGGCGCACCGCAGTTGAGACACCGTTTTGGCAGTCCGGCACTCATCGACGGGTCAGGAAACTGCGCCTTCGATGAGGCCTTCGGCCACGACGATTGACGATTCTGTCTCGGTGACTTTATAGTGTATGGCGTTTGACACAGCGGCCTCGTTGAAGTCGGCTTCGATACGGTAAGTAGTCGACGGCTTACATTCAAACACAATATCGGCCTCTTTGCGCAACTTGGGATTGTCCAAACAGGCACTGAACACAAAATCAGGGGACGATGAGTAAAATACGAGGGATACTTTTATTTGTGACTCAGTGGTGTGCCCCTCATGAGTGTAATTTTCAATCAGATGGTCCTTTATTGCAATTGGGAATAAAACGGTTTGCTTATTAAAGCCTCCCTCTGAAGAAACAGGGCTGGCAAAATTTGCCTCTGCTTCCGCTTGCAGACCGGCTCTGATGACATCCGCTCCAAGTGCCAATCCTCGTTGGGCATACGCCTCGACAAGGTTTGAAACAGGTTTTACACAGGTTATGTCGTAATAGAAATTGCGGAGGGCAAGGTGCTGCACAAAGTCCTTGTGCACCAACTGGTAGGCGGCGCCGGCCGAGATTGCACCTCCGGCGCGGAGCGAGCCCATATCGGAAATCTGCACGTCGTAGTCCTGGCCGAGCACGTCGTAGACGGCTGTCTGCAAGCGGCTTTTGATAAGGAAGTTGCACGAGAGGCCGCCGGCGAATACCACGCGGTCGATGCGCGTCTTTGTCTTGGCATCGGCGAGGATTTCCTTTACTTTCGCCACGATGTTGCCGAAAGTGGGGTTGAATACCTTATTGATGAAATCGTCGGTGGGGTACTGGCAACCGTCCATAAGATACTCGCCGAGACGGGCGGCAGCGGCCTTGTGGCCATTGTCGAGGAGCCAGCGGCGCAGAGATGCCTCGAATGAGAACGGCACGGATGGAAGCGAATGAATATCGCGTGAGTTTTTGATGCGGAGCCATGCGTCCTCCATGTCGATGCGGTTGTCGATATTTGCGAAGTAGGGTGTGAGGATGGCCTCGCGCAGGTCGAAATCGGAGAGCGAGTCGTAGGCCACTCCGGCGTCGGTGCTGAGGCCGCTGGTGAGGTCGCGGAGCATATAGAGGTAGAATGCCTCGTCGATATCGTTGCCGCCGGCGGCGGAGCCGTCGGAGTTCACAACCATCTCGGCGCACCAGTCGGGATTATCCTCTGTGCCGTGATTGGCCTCGCGGAGGAGGCATATGTCGGTGGTGCCTCCGCCGAGGTCGACCACAAGCGATGTGCGTCCTTCCTTGAATCCGACCTTTCCGTCGGCGGCTATATTGTAGAGGCTCCACACCAGCGGGCCTTCGGGCTCGGAGAGGATATGTGCCTGGGGGGTAAACACCTCGCGGGCTATTCGCACCATCACGCGCTTGTTGTCGTCGGTCCATATAGTAGGGATGGTGAGGCCCCATTTTATCTCGCTTGCCTCGACCGGACGCTCCACCAGGCCCGACACGCGGGACAGACATTCGATTTTGAGCACGCGCAGGAAAATCTTGATGATGGAGATAAGCGGGAAATCGAGGGCTGCATATGTGTCGTTGCCGTGATAGAGCATCATCTTGAAACGCTCGAAGCCTACGAAATCGTCGCTGCCTATGAGGCTTTTGTAATTCTTGATCGCTTCCTTGCCCCATACGATATTGGGATTCTCGGACTGTATGACGCGCGAGGCGATGCGGAAGTCGGAGTCGGGCACGGCATCGAAATCGGCTATGAGCCTGTCGAGGAAGGCACGGGAGATGTAGAACCAGGTCGCATCCTTGGCATAGTCGCCGGTGGAGTGGATAAATGTGGGGGAGGAGTATTTGAGCGAACCGTCGTCGTTATGGTCGCTAACAAGACAGCATCCTGAGTTTGTGGAGCCGAAATCTACGGCTATCGCGGCAATATATGATGACATATGATCGGTTGTTTTTCTGTGATAAATTTATTCGGCATCCATGGCCGTGAGGTGGGCGGCAATGCGCCGGAGGAGGGTTTCGTCGACGGCCGAGGCTTTTGTCTCGAAACTGAGGCGTGAGTTGCCTGCGCCGTCGGGGGTGGTGCATACGAGGCGCACGAGGCCGTCGCTGTCGCGCGAGAGGGTGAACACCACGCGGTCGCCAATGGAAAGAGGCTCGGGGAATGTTACGTTGCCCTTGAAGAATTCGGGCTGGCTGTTGTATGTGAAATGGCGTGCCGACACGTCGTTCTCTATTATCGTTACGGGGAGCGATGAGCCGGAAGCCGGCATATAGCGGTTGAACGTGCGTGCCTCTATCTCGACGGGATCGGAGCGCATAATCAGGTTCTCGACCACAAGACGGCCTTTATGGTCGAGAGTGAGCAGGCCGTAGGCATGGCCGCGGTCGTCGAGACGGATGTCGTAGTTTACGCCGCCTTCAACAAGCGCGAGGGCGTAGCGTGCGGCTCCTTTGGCAATGGCCTGGTCGGGGTCGTTGAGTTCGGCCTTCACATCGGGGAGATGCTTGGCTATGGCCTGCTTAATGGCTTTCATCTTCGAGGCTCCTCCGGCGAGGCACACGCGGTCGATGCGCAGGCCGGGGTTGTCGCGCCGGGCTTCGGCAATTGCACGGTCGATTACGGCCATGGCACGGGATATCACGGGGTCGGTATATTGCACGAATTCTGCCACATCGAGGTCGATTGTCTCAACTTTCCCGTCGGGACCTTCCACATCGATGGTCTGGAACCCGGCTGTGCAAAGGTCTTTTTTATAAGCCTCATATTGAACGAGGAGCGAGTCGGTAACGGCGGCCTCATCAAATGGGAAACCGGCCGTCTCGTAGCACATGCGGATAAGTTCCATGTCGAAATTGCGTCCGCCCAGGCGCGGGTCGCCTTCGGATGCGAGCACACGGTAGTCGGTGTCGGAAGTACGCGTGATTACGCTCACGTCGAGGGTTCCTCCGCCCATATCGAACACCATCACAGTCTCTCCCACCCCGATATTATAGGATATGGCGGCGGCTGTGGGCTCGTTGATTACCTGCAACACTTTTATGCCGGCCTGCTCGGCGGCAAGTTTGGTTTTCTGCCTCTGGATATCGGAGCACACGGCGGGAACGGTGATTACGGCCTTGTCCGTGGTGTCGAATCCCTGGCCTTGGCGGAAGGCATTGGCATGTGACAGAAGTTTGTGATATATACACGCTGCCGGCTCCACGGGCGATATGCGCCGGGGAGCGGCTCCGTCCTCGACGATGTATTCCGATGTCATCTCGTCGAGGTGAATCTGTGTCTTGGCAAAGGCCACTACCGACGCGCCTTTGCCGCGCTCAATCTGGTTTTTGGCGGTAAGGCCAACCACCGGCCTGCCGCCGTGTCGGGTGTTGAACCATACAACCGACGGTGTGGTCGACTGGTTTCTCTCCGAAGGAATCACCTCGGGGTTCTTCCCTGCCTCTGCCACGGCTATGCACGATTCGCATGTGCCGAAATCAATACCGTATACGCTCATAATACTACTGGCTGCTTCATTTTAAACCGCAAATTACGCAAATTTTATGAATTACGCAAATTCAATTATTTTTCAGCATTAATATTCGTCAATAAGCCATTAACCGCGGACGTGAATTTCGTGGATTTCTAAGATTTCGAGGATTAATTCACGAAATTATAATAATTAACGTAATTCACGGCTTCAAAACTCACGGTACTTATTATGCAATTAATGCTGAATGTCTTGCGGGCGGGAAATTATAAATTTGTGTTGGTGCGGAAGGTGATGGTGGCGCGATTGTCGCCGGATATGACGAGGATGTTGTCGCCGTCGGCCAGTTCGATGGGGGCCGTGGCGGGGTTGGTCGTCTGGTTTACGAATACCATCGACGCGGAGCCTTCTTCTTCAAGTTCTTTAATGAAGAATTTGGAGCGGCGTCCGTCGACCACGGTGTCGATTACGAATTGCGACGGGCGCAGCATTATGCCGGGAAGTATCACTTTCTGCCGCGTTGGCTCCGATTCATTGGCTTTTGCGGAGCCGAATACGTTGCGGCCTTCGTAGAGGCAGCACACGGCCATACGGTCGGTGACGAGGAATCCGCGGGGCTTGCGGCCCATCTGCTCTTTTTGTTTTTCGTAGCGTTCCTTGGCCTGCGCCACACGGCTGTCGAGCCATTGGCGCATCTCCTCGGTAGGCTCGCCGGCCACGGCTATTACTTCGAATCCACATTCAGGGCATGTGCCCGATACCGGGGCGTCGGCACCGCATACAGGACATTTTATTGTATTATTGTCGGACATTTTATGATTTATTTTATTGTTTGGCTTACGGCGACTG
>CANRZQ010000108.1 GCA_947644475.1 uncultured Muribaculaceae bacterium | reverse complement strand
CCAAGAAAGGCAGCAAGGACGGCAACACACATACATCCTATTCCGGCACGCTGGTCTGGGATGTGGTGAAAAAGGAACTCGACATGATGAACGCGCAGGACTTCCGCGACGTGCGCCTCGGCTGGGGCGACCGTGGCGTCGACCTTGGCGGCAACCTCGACTGGTTCGACGCTGTGTCGCGCACCGGCTTTACCATGCAGCACACGCTGACAGTGAGCGGCGGCAATGAAAAGAGCAACTATCGCGTCAGCGCCGACTACCGCGACGCCAACGGTATCGACCTGCGCTCCAACCGCGAGGAATACGGCGCGCGTGCATCTGTGATGCACACCACAAAGGGCGGCCTCTTTACAATACAGCTGAATGTGGCCCCGCGTATAATTTACCGCGACAATGCCGACTGGAGCGTGTTTAAGGATGCCCTCGAAGCCAACCCGACAACTCCGCTCATGAATCCCGAGAATTCTGCCCAGTACTATAATTTTTACGGACAGATTGTGGGCAGCAACCCCGTGGAGCGTCAGAAACTCGAAAAAGACCATGCCGACACAAAACTCCTCGACTGGGACGGCACGCTCAAACTCAATCTTCTTCCCCTCCTTTCTAAAAATGGCGAGAGCAACCACCGGCTCACAACCCAGGTGATGTTTGCCGACCATCAGTACAGCAACAACAACTCGTACTTCCGCCCCTCCACAAGCACAAACTCAATCAACGACGGCCACGAC
The DNA here is from genome assembly GCA_947644475.1 of uncultured Muribaculaceae bacterium. Taxonomy (GTDB): domain Bacteria; phylum Bacteroidota; class Bacteroidia; order Bacteroidales; family Muribaculaceae; genus CAG-873. The sequence continues at coordinate 8,075 of CANRZQ010000108.1, read as the reverse complement.
GGTGTCGCAAGCCGCTCATATTCAAAAGAACGCCAGTATGTGCTCGAATGGCTCACCAATTACAGCACAACTATCGCCGACAAGCACAACATCAAGGCTATGGCCGGCTACTCCTATCAGTATTCGCAATATTCCGGATTCAACGCCGAGAATAAAGACTTCCCCAACGACGGCCTCGGAGCCGACAACCTTGGCTCGGGCGAATGGGCCAAAGAAGAAGGCGAGGTAATGATGGGAAGTTACAAGAACGACGCCAAACTCATCTCATTCTTCGGACGTGTAAGTTACGATTTCGACGGCAAATACTTGTTCACAGCCTCTCTGCGTCACGAAGGCTCGTCGAAATTCGGACAGAATCACAAATGGGGTAATTTCCCCGCAGTGTCGGCCGGCTGGCGTATTTCTCAGGAATCGTTTATGGAAGGCATCGACTGGATCAACGACCTGAAAATCCGTGCCGACTACGGTGTCACCGGTAACCAGGACTTCGGCAGCTACCTCTCAATCAACACCATGAGCGGTTTCGGTTACTACTTCTACAATGGAAAATACTTCCAGGTGTGGGGCCCCGGCAAAAACGTCAACCCCGACCTGAAATGGGAAAAAGGCAAGAACTGGAACGTAGGTCTCGACTTCTCCGTGCTCAACAACCGCATATACGGCTCGCTCAACTATTTCAACCGTCGCCAGCAAGACCTTCTTGGCAACTACAAGGTGCCCGTGCCGCCGAATATCCACGACGAGACATTCGTGAACGTGGGCACGATGAAAAACACCGGCTTTGAGTTCGATGTGAATTTCAATGTTGTCGACACCAAGGACTTCTCCTATAACTTCGGAGTAGTGGGCACGGTGATGAGCAATAAATTTGTCGAGTTCAGCAACTCGCAGTATGTCGGACAGGATTATTACAATGTGTGCGGCACCCAGGACCCTTATCCCTTCTACAACCTCCAGCGCATCGAGAAAGGCAAGTCGCTCGGCAATTTCTACATGTGGCGCTATGCCGGAATCACCGAGGACGGCAACTGGCTCGTGTACGACAAGGACGGCGACATAATCCAGGCCTCGCAGGCTACGGATGAGGACCGCACCATCGTAGGCAACGGCATGCCCAAGTTCACGATGTCGACCAGCCACAACTTCCGCTATCGCAACTTCGACCTCTCTCTGTTCTTCCGCGGAGCCTTCGGCTATGACATCTTCAACATTCACGACTTCTATTACGGAACACGCAATTTCAACGGAAACGTTTTGAAGAAAGCCTACGGCAAGAACTTCGACATCTCGCCCAACACAGCCCCCGTGGTAAGCGACTACTTCCTTGAAAAAGGCGACTATTTCAAACTCGACATGCTCACCCTCGGCTACACCCTCCCGCTGGCAAAATGCCGCTTCCTCGACCGTGTGAGAGTATTCGGAACAGTAAAGAACGTGTTCACAATCACAAAATTCAGCGGTGTAGATCCGTCGTCGTACCAGGTAAACGGTCTCGAACCCGGAGCGCAGGGCAGCCGCACATACTATCCCTCGACCCGCCAATTCATTGCCGGCGTGCAGGTTGATTTCTAATAACATCAAAAACATCAGAAATGACATTTCTTAAAAATATAGCAGTTGCAGCCGCTGCGGCAATTTCGCTCGGAGCCTGTACCGATCTCGACGAGACTCTTTACGACCAAGTCGGATCTGAGAACTACTACAATACCAAGATGGACGTTATCCGCGCCACATTCCGCCCCTTTGAGCACGCTTTCTGGAGCATCGGCAGCCGCCACGTCCTCAACGAACTTACTGCCGACCAGCTCATCACGCCCACACGCGACGGATGGTGGTACGACGGCGGAAAGTGGGAACGCCTCCACTATCATACCTGGACCGTCGACGACCTCGGCGAGGCGCAGACCGAATGGAACGGCTGCTTCCAGGGAATCATGCAGTGCAACCTCGTAATCGAGGACCTCAACAAATTCACTCCCGAGCGCTTCGGCTTCACCCAACTTGAATTTGACAACCTTAAAGCACAGTGCCGCGCTCTCCGCGCATGGTTCTACATCCGCCTGCTCGACGCTTTCCGCAATGTGCCTCTGGTGACCACTTACAGCGACATGCCCAACAATCCGCAGGCTGCCCCCGCCGAGGTGTTCAAGTTCATCGAGACAGAACTCAAAGAATGCACCGGCCTGCTTATCAAGAAAACCGGACTCGGCACCAACGCATCTATCCAGGGGCAGTGGACCCAGGCTGCCGCCGCCGCCCTTCTTGTGCGCCTGTATCTCAATGCAGAGGTATATATCGGCGAGGACCACTATGCCGACTGTGCCGCTGTGGCTGAGGATATTATCGACGGAGTGTATGGCGACTATGCCGTTGCCGACCGATGGGACGCTGCCTTCGACTGGGACAATGACAAATGCGACGAGGTGATTTTCGGTTTCCCCGCCTCGAAGGGATATACCCACTGGCAGTACGACGGCGACACCTACGGCTGGACTGTTCCCGCCAAGGCCGCCGATTTCTTCAACGACACAAAATCCGGCGTGGGCCACAATACAAAATATGCCGCCTCGCCCAGTTACGACCTCAACGGCAATCTTTACGACTACGAACTCGGCATGCCCGTGCAGAATTTCCGCAAGTATCCCGGCGACGAACGCATGAAACTCTACACCAACCTTGGCCAAAGCCGCCGCGAAGGCATGTTCCTCTTCGGCTACCTTGAATACAAGGATAAAGAGACAGGCGCCACAAAGCGTCTTCGTGCTCCCGAGCAGCCCTACGACCTGTATATCCGCGACGCCGTGGGCAAATTCCAGGCTATCGCCCCCGACAAGTGGCCTTCCGATAAAGAAAGCAAACTTATGAACGGCGACCATAACTCAGGATGGCACTTCGTGAAATATCCTTTCTATGACGACAACGACGCCAATCAGCTCGAAAGCGACTACACCGAAATCCGTCTTCCGGAAGTAATCTACTCGCTGGCGGAATGCAAAATGCGTGCCGGCGACCGCAACGGAGCCGCTAAGTTGCTCAACTCCGTGCGCAAGCGCAACTATCCTGCCGACGCCCACGACGACGTGCTTTATTCGCCCGAAGGCAAGGTACGCTTTGATGAAAACGAAATGCTTGCCGAGTGGGGCCGCGAATTCTTCGCTGAAAGCCGCCGCCGCATCGACCTTGTCCGCTTTGGCAAGTTCAACTCCGGACGCTGGTGGGACAAGACCCCCGATGCCGACAATCACACCGCGATATTCCCCATCACACGCACAATCCTCAACTCCAATTCCGTGCTTGTGCAGAACCCGGGCTACGGCAGATAATAGTAACTCAAAAAATCCACAACCATGAATTTTAAAAATATAATCTCAATCCTGTCGGCATTTATCATGCTTGCCGTCCTTGCGGGATGCGACGGGGAGAAAGAACTGATTATAATCGACGGAAATCTGCCCATCAAGACCTCCACCCTCTATATGGTGGGCGATGCAACGCCCAACGGATGGAGTATCGATGCCCCGACTCCGCTTAATCCTACCGAAGAAGACCCGCTGGTGTTCACCTGGGAAGGTCCGCTCAATGTGGGCGAGATAAAATTCTGCCTTGCCACAGGCAGCTGGGACAATCCTTTCATCCGTCCAATCAATGCCGGACAGCTGATTAACAAATCGGGCTTGACCGACGAGGCTTTCAAGATGCACGCCGGCGACCCCGACGACAAATGGAAGGTGTCGGAGGCCGGTATCTACAACCTTCGTTTCGACCTTCGCAACTGGACGATGAGCACTGCCTTTGTCCGCGAGCAGGATGCTCCCGTAATCGAACCGATAAAAACCGACGCGCTCTATCTTGTCGGCAATTTCAACGACTGGAATATTGACGCGCCCACCCAACTTGAAAAGAAATCAGAATATATCTTCGTATACGAAGGCCCGCTTACCGAAGGCGAGATTAAGGCCTGCATGACCACCGGCAGCTGGGATGCCTCATTCATACGTCCTGAGGCCAACGGCTGCAAGATTGACCGTAACGGCGTTGAGAGCGAGACTTTTGTAAATTCCGTAAGCCCCGACAACAAGTGGGTAGTGGCCGAATCCGGTATCTACCGCCTTACCTTCGACCTTGAAAACTGGACCATCGCCGCCGAATATATAGGCGATTACAAGCCCACCCCCCGCCTGTTCATGATTGGCGAGGCCACCGACGGCGGATGGAGCTGGGATGCCGCCACAGTGATTGAGGCCACCGCAGGCAACGACAACCTTTTCGTATGGGAGGGCGAACTTGGCCGTGGCACATTCAAGGCAAGCGAGGTTAAGGATTTCGGCGCGCCGTTCTATCGTCCCTCTGCCCCCAACTGCGAGGTCTCCGACAAGGGTGTCGCTTCACATGATATGGTGTTCACCGAATCGCCCGACGACCAGTGGCTCGTGACAGTAGCCGGCAAATACCGCCTTACTTTCAACACCGCCGACATGACATTCGACGCGCAGTTCCTTACCGGCGCACCCGAGCGTCTTCCCTCGCTTTACATGATCGGCGAGGCTACCGACGGCGGATGGAGCCTCGACAATGCCACCGAAATAGCCACAACTACTGAGAACCTCTATGTGTGGGAAGGCATCCTTAAAGAAGGCACGATGAAGGCTTGCGTGACAAAAGATTTCTCCGCGCCGTTCTATCGTCCGGCATCGGCCAACTGCGAGATATCCGAGAACGGAGTGGCCGACCACACGATGGTGTTCACCACCGACCCCGACGACCAGTGGAAAGTGACGAAAGCAGGCAAATATCGCCTTACCTTCAACATCTCCGACATGACCTTCAATGCAGAGTATCTCGAAGCGGCTGTCATAATCGCTCCCCTTTACATGATCGGTGACGCCACCGCCGGAGGATGGAGCCTCGACGATGCCACCGAACTCTCCCCGGTCGACGGAGTCGAAGGCGAGTACACATGGACCGGCAATCTCAAACTCGGCTCTGTGAAGGCCTGCGTGAAAAAAGACTTCTCCGCACCGTTCTACCGTCCGTCGAGCGCCGATGTTGAAATATCGGAGACCGGCGTGGCAGCCCCCGACATGGTGTATACCGCCGACCCCGACGACAAATGGAAAGTGGTGAAAGAAGGCAAATATGAACTCACCCTCAATATCAAGGCCATGACTATCAAGGCCAAATATCTCGACTGAAAAATCTATAAAGAAAATGAAGAAAAAATATATGCTTGCAGCCGCCATTACAGCCACAATCCTTGCCGGTTGTGCCAACGACGACTACTACGAAATGCGTTATCCGCCTAAATACGAACTTCCCGACCTCCCCGAAGTGTCAGGCATCCACAAATACAATGCTCCGCTCTACTGGAGCGTGTATGAATATTGCTACACCCGCGAGCAGCAGGGTATTGCAAACGCCGACATGGATATCTCGGCCGAAGAATGGGACAAGATAATCGACTGGGTGGCCACCGACCTCAAGCCCTACGGCTACGACATGGTGTGCACCGACGGCTTTATCCCCATGCTTGCCAACGACGCCACCGGATATATGACCCACTATGGCTCGATGTCGCTTAAAGACCTTGTGGCCAAATGCAAGGAAAAAGGCCTGAAAGTGGGCGTGTACGACAATCCGCTCTGGCTTCATGGTCCGCGCGAGACCAAAATCGAAGGCACTGAATTCACTTTCGGCGGGCTTTACTGGAACGGAACCACATCTATTATGAACCCGTCTACCGACAATATGTGGTTCAACTGGGCTGTTGCCGAGAACCCCGGATGCAAGGAATATATCGACGGTTTCTTTAAACACTACAAGGAACTTGGCATCGAATACATCCGCATGGACTTCCTCTCATGGTACGAGGACGGCAAGGACCGCAATATCGGCGTCGTAGGACACGGCTACGGCCGCGAGTCGTATGCGCGCGCCCTCAATTACATAGCCGAGGCCGCCAAGAAGTACGACATCTTCACCTCGCTTGTAATGCCCCACCTTTACAACGATGCCGAGGTCGAGGCCATGTACGGCAACATGGTCCGCATCGTTGCCGATACGGCAGGCGGCGGCTGGTGGCACTGCTCGGCCGCAGATAAAGGCAAGTCATACACCACCTGGCCCAACTGCATGAACATGTTCGACGGCTTCACCTACTGGTCGCACATCGCCGGACGCGAGAATGTGATACTCGACGGCGACTTCATCCGCCTCAATACATTCAGCACCGACGCCGAGAAAGAAACGGTGGTGTCGCTCCAGCTCATGGCCGGTGGCCCCGTCACTGTTGCCGACCAGTACAGCACTATTGGCGACAATGTAAAGTTCTACCAGAACACAGAACTTCTCGAACTCAACAAGGACCGGTTCGTGGGCAAGCCGCTCAGCGACAAACTCAACGATCCCAACAACCAGATATGGTATGGCCAAATGTCCGACGGCGACTATATCGTCGGATTCTTCAACCGCGACGACAGCGCCAAAGGCATGTCGGTAGATTTTGCCGACCTCGGCCTGTCGGGCGAGTACAAAGTGCGTGATTTGTGGAAACATGCCGATGAAGGCACGGCATCTTCTCTCTCTGCCACAGTTGCGGCTCATGGCTGTAAAATTGTAAGGCTTTCGAAATAATAAACAGATAATCAATGAAATATAACGCTTTGTCTGCTATGGCTTTGGCCATAGCAGGCGTGAGCCTCGCCTTTTCCGACGCTCATGCCGCTCAAATTGCATCACCCTCGGGTACTGTTGTCCTGAATGCCGAGGTGGTCGACAGCATTCCTGTCTACTCTGTCTCCTACAAAGGCAAGCCCGTAGTGCTTCCGTCGAAACTTGGTCTTGAACTGGCCGACGGCCCCGACATGATGGACGGCTTTTGCCAGACCGGAGTCGAGACATCGTCTTTCGATGAGACATGGCAGCCTGTATGGGGTGAAAACAAGGACATACGCAACAATTACAACGAGTTGCTTGTAAAGATGGACCAGCCCCGCTGCTACCGCAAGATGAATGTCCGCTTCCGTGTATACGACGACGGTATTGGCTTCCGATATGAATTTCCTCAGGACGGCGTGCTCACCTATTTCATAATCAAGGACGAGCACTCGCAGTTTGCCATGGCGGGCGACCATATTGCATGGTGGATTGCCGGCGACTACGATACTCAGGAATACGACTACACCGAAAGCCGCCTCTCTGAAATACGCGGCAAAATGGCCGATGCCATATGCAGCAACGCCTCCCAGACCCAGTTCTCTCCCACAGGCGTGCAGACTTCCTTGCAGATGAAGACCGACGACGGCCTGTACATCAATATCCACGAGGCCGCCCTGGTCGACTACTCGTGCATGCACCTCAATCTCGACGACAAGAACCTTGTGTTCGAATCCTGGCTCACCCCCGACGCTCAGGGCAACAAAGGCCATCTTCAAACACCTTGCCATTCGCCTTGGCGCACTGTGATGGTGAGCGACGATGCCCGCGACATGCTGGCCTCCAATCTTATCCTTAACCTCAACGACCCTTGTGCCTACGACGACACTTCATGGATCAAACCCGTGAAATATGTGGGCGTATGGTGGGAAATGATCGCCGGCCCGCAGGAATGGAGTTATACAAACGCCCCGTCTGTAAAGATTGACAGCCACGACTATTCCGCGACCGGCTGCCACGGCAAGCATGCCGCCAACAATGAAAATGTGAAGAAATATATCGACTTTGCCGCCGAGCACGGCTTCGACCAGGTGCTTGTAGAGGGCTGGAACATCGGCTGGGAAGACTGGTTCGGACACTCCAAGGACTATGTGTTCGATTTCCAGACTCCTTATCCCGATTTCGACATCGACATGCTCAACGAATATGCCCATTCAAAAGGCGTGAAACTTATGATGCACCACGAGACTTCAGGCTCTGTCCGCAACTATGAGCGCCACATGGAGGCAGCATACAACCTTATGAACAAGTATGGCTACAACTCGGTGAAAAGCGGATATGTCGGAAATATGATTCCGCGTGGCGAGCACCACTACGGCCAGTGGCTCAACAATCACTATCTCTATGCCGTGACCGAGGCCGCC
>CANRZQ010000107.1 GCA_947644475.1 uncultured Muribaculaceae bacterium | reverse complement strand
GTTTTTATTGACTGACCTCCGGCAGGCATCCAATGACAAACGGCCAACAGTGATTCTCTCGCTGTTGGCCGTTTGTCGTTAGTCGTTAAAGGTTAGTCGATGCGTCCGGGAGCGACCTCGCGCCGCAGGGCGTAGGCGTTGCGGAGCGTCTCGAATGACTCGGGTGCGTCTTTGAGGCGGGCAGTGTCGACGTCGGGATTGTAGGAGCGCATTATGGCCACGGGGTTTACCTTTGTGGCCGCTCCGGCCGGCGCGTCCTGCGGCATCTCGATGTGCGGCAGGGAGAATGTGCGGCAGAACTCGTCGAGCACCATGCGCGCGGCGCGTATCTTGCCTTCGAGCGAATACCCTGCGATGTGCGGGGTGGCAATTGTGGCGCGGCTCAGGAGTTCGCGTGAGATTTCGGGCTCGTTTTCCCAGCAGTCAATCACAAGGTGGTGAATCTTGCCCGCGTCGATGCCGCGTACGAGAGCCTTGGTGTCGGCCACCGGGCCGCGGGCGGCGTTGATTACGATGGGCGAGCGGCGGAAGGTGGATATATATGCGTCGTCGAGGAGGTGGCGGGTATTGTGGTCGAGGGGCGTGTGCACGGTGATTATGTCGGCGCGCACGGCTATTTCTTCGAGAGTCGACCAGTTGTCGCCGCCTTCGGCGGCCTGCCGGGGCGGGTCGTTTACAAGCACCTCCATGCCCATCTGGCGTGCCCACCGCTCTACGATGGAGCCTACGTGGCCTGCGCCGATAATGCCTATCGTATATTGCTCGATGGGCCTGTTGGCTATCGAGAGAATCGACGCCATCACATATTGTGCCACAGCCGGGGCGTTGCAGCCCGGGGCGTTTACGGCCGTGATGCCGCGCGATGTGCAGTAGGGCTTGTCGATATGGTCGGTGCCGATGGTGGCTGTGCCTATGAAGCGGCATTGCGAGCCGTCGAGCAGGGCCGCGTCGCAGCGGTTGCGGGTGCGTATGAAAAGCGCGTCGGCCTTTTGCACGCGTTCGGCGGTGATATCTTCCGGAGCGAGGTATTCCACGGTGCCAAACTGTTCGAGCAGGCCTTCTACGAAGCGCACGTTGCGCTCCACTATGATATGCAGGTGATGATTGTCCACAGGTAAAACAATATATATATGAATACGAGAGAGAGTATGGCCAGGTATGATTTCTCGCGGCGATGGACGGCTGCGAAAAGGTGGGCCGCTTGCATGGCGGCGCAGCAGTTGAGCAGGGGAATGTAGGCCATCACGCGGGTGTAGTCGAGCGTTACGGCAAGAATCGACACGAGCGAGAGCACGCTGAGCACGCTCTGGAAGGCGCGGTAGCGGGCGTTGTAACTGAGAATTTTCATGGCGTTTTGCAGCCATGCGGCCAGGGTGAGGAAGGCCGTTGTGGCCACAGTCACGAGCATGGGCACATCGTCGGGGGCGGCGGCTGAGAAAGATGCCACTTTCGGCAATGGAAATTGAATCATGTCAACCGGCACAATGCCGAGGCCTATAAGGATAACCCATGGTGTCGCCAGGCCCATAAGCGAGGCAAGCACCGACCGCAGCGAGAAAATGCGCATTTGTGCCAAAGCCAGCCAGAACACGGGCAGAAGGATGAGGGCTGCCGTGTCGGCGGCCGATAGCGCCGAAATGAGCAGGAAGGCCAGGAATATATTGCGCATGGCTCCGGAGTCGGAATATGAGGCGTAGAGCAGGAATACGCACAGTATCGCCACCAGGGCCAGCATCTCGCCTGAGCCGAACCACACGGCTGATGCGGGAATCGCACCCTGCATTATCATGAATAGGCCGGCTTGCAGGTTTGTCATCACTCTCATAGGATTGAAAATCTTGTTGAGATAGATGAGAAGCAGGGCTATGACTATGTTTATGCCTATGGATATGTAGAGCGATATGTCGCCCGACGCAACTAATGGCTGTGTCACGGTCTTTACGATTCCGCAGGTATAGGAGGGCGGGGCAGTGACGCCGGCTTTCGAGGCCACCCACATTGCGCCCCCCGCCATAAGGGTCATTACTCCCACGGCGTTGCGCGAATGTATGAATCTGAGCCAGTCGGCGTGTCGCATTTGTAATGGTTTGGGGGGTGGGGAGTTGGGAAGTTTGGGAGTTAGGAAGGAGGGAAGATAAGAGAATGTCTTCCCAACTCCCCGACTTCCCAACTTCCCAACTCAATTTATTTACATAAGGTCTTGGCCGATGTCGCGGCGGCAGTATTTGCCGTCGAAGTGGATGGCGTCGGCTGCCGCGTAACTTTTGGCAAGGGCGTCGGGTATGTCGGCTCCGAGCGATGTCACGGCCATTACGCGGCCTCCCGATGTGACGAGACGGCCGTCGGCGTCGATTGCCGTGCCTGCATGGTATATGGTGGATTCGGCAGGGTTGAGGCATCCTGTTATTTCCTTGCCTTTGGGATATGAGCCGGGGTAGCCTCCGGATACGAGCATTACGGTGACGGCTGTGCGCGGATCTATTTCCGCTGCCAGGTCGCCGAGGTTGCCGTTGGCTGTGGCTTCGAGCAGGGCCACGAGATCGGAGCGCAGGCGAGGCATCACCACTTCGGTCTCGGGGTCGCCCATGCGCACGTTGTATTCTATCACCATCGGGTCGCCGCCCACATTGATGAGGCCTAGGAAGATGAAACCGCGGTAGTCGATTCCGTCTTTGATGAGGCCGTCGACGGTGGGGCGGATTATGCGCTCTTCCACTTTCTGCATGAATGTCTCGTCGGCAAACGGAACGGGGCTTACTGCGCCCATGCCGCCGGTGTTGAGGCCTGTGTCGCCTTCGCCCACGCGCTTGTAGTCTTTCGCAACGGGCAGGATGCGGTAGCCTCCGTGGCCGTCGGTGAGCACGAAAACAGAGCACTCGATGCCCGAGAGGACTTCTTCAATCACCACTGTTGCCGACGATTTGCCGAACATGCCGCCGAGCATCTCGCGCAGCGAGGCCTTGGCCTGGGCAAGGTCGTCGATTATGAGCACGCCTTTTCCGGCAGCAAGGCCGTCGGCTTTAAGGACATAAGGCGCGGAGAGCGATTCCAGGAAGCGGTCGGCTTCGTCGATGTCGGCCGCGGTGAAACTCCGGTAGCGTGCCGTGGGTATGCCGTGACGAGCCATGAAGCGTTTTGCGAAATCCTTGCTGCCTTCGAGGGCGGCGCCGTCGGCTCCGGGGCCTGCTATTTTCAGGCCGGGATTTTTTTCTGCGAAAAAGTCGCGGATTCCGGCCACAAGCGGGTCTTCGTTTCCGACAACCAGCAGGTCGATTGCGCTCGATTCCACAAATCCGGCCACAGCCTCAAAGTCGGTAGGCTTGATGGCTACGTTGGCACCGTACTGCATGGTGCCGCCGTTGCCCGGGGCAATGAAAAGGGCCTCGCAGAGTGGGCTTTCACTCAGTTTCTTTGCTATCGCGGCTTCTCGGCCGCCGCTGCCTAAAAGGAGAATACGCATATAAGTCTATTTATTCGTTGGTGTCGTTGGTGTCTTTGGGTTTCTTTTTCCAGCCTCTCGGGCGCATCAGCGGGCCGTCTTGCGGTGGCAGCGAGGGCTGTTTGTCGCGCAGCATTTTGAGGGCGTCGGGGTTGCGGCGTTTTGCCAATGGATTGTCGCTTTCGGGTGCGGGCTGTGCGTCAGCAGCGAACGGGGCGCGGTCCTTGGGGATCTTGAAGTCCCTATGGTCCTTGAAGTCCTTGCGGCCGGGACGGTCGTCACGGCGGTCGTCACGGCGGTCGCGTCTGCCGTAGCGGTCGCGGCGCTCGCGCTGTTCTTCGTCGCGTATGGTCTTTATTGTGCCTCCGGCGGCGCGGAACGAGCGTTTGTCGCCTTTGAACATTATGTACTGCCGCAGTTCACATTCGAGCGAGCCGTTGTAGAGGCGGAGTTTAAGCGATGGCGCGAGTCCTATTTTCTGGAAATATTCTTCGTGGAGGCCGATTATCCAGGCCTGGTATCCGGCGAACACGTTTTTGAGCGTTGTGCCTATCAGTGCGTAGAGGGCTTCCATGTTGGGGGCGGAGATGCGCTCGCCGTAGGGCGGGTTTGTCACCACCACGCCGGCGGGCTGCGGAGCCTCTGTCCATGCCGAGATGGGCTTGCATTCAAGGTCGATGTATTTGCCCACGCCGGCGCTCTTTATGTTGGCGCGGGCTATGTCCACGGCCTTGGGCGAGATGTCGCCGCCGTAGATTTTGTATTTTACCTCGCGCTCGGCCGAGTCGTCGTTGTATATCTTGTCGAATATCTCGCCGTCGAAGTCTTTCCAGTTCTCGAAGGCGAATTTCTTGCGGTAGACGCCGGGGTTGATGTTGGCGGCGATAAGGGCAGCCTCAATCAGGAATGTGCCTGAGCCGCACATGGGGTCGACCAGCGGGCTTTCGCCTCGCCATCCGCTGAGCAGGATTATGCCGGCGGCGAGCACTTCGTTGATCGGGGCCTCGGTCTGCGCCACACGGTAGCCGCGTTTGTGGAGCGATTCGCCCGATGAGTCGAGCGACAGCGTGACGTTCTCGCCCGAGATATGCACGTTTATCATCATGTCGGCATTTGTCAGGCGCACGCCCGGACGCTTGTCGCCGTAATGCTCGCGGAACCAGTCGGCAATGGCGTCTTTCACGCGGTAGGTCACAAAATGCGAGTGGGTGAACTCGTCGGAGAACGCCACTGTGTCGATGCAGAATGTCTTGTCGAGCGAAAGCACCGAACTCCAATCATACTGTTTGGCTTTCTCGTAGAGTTCGTCGGGGTTGGATGCTGTGAACTTATAGAAGGGTTTGAGGATTCTCAGTGCTGTCCGGCAGCAAAAATTGGCTTTATAAAGCATTTCCAGGTCGCCGTAAAACGATACCATACGCCTCCCGGGCAAAACTTGTTCGGCTCCTAAATTGCGGAGTTCTTCGGCCAACACTTCTTCCAGTCCGGCGAAGGTTTTGGCCACCATTTCAAACTTTTCTTCCATTTCTTTCAAATTTCTGCACAAAGGTAGCAATTATTTCGCATATCACAAATTTTAACGATTGTTAAAAATCGAGGACTTTTAATTTGATATTCACTGTGTTGTGGGTGTGTTGCGTTGGCTTGGTAAAAAATAAATATGATTTTGTTTGCATGATATAAATATATGTTGTAATTTTGTCATATCAAAAACAGGCGAAGCATTTTTATCAACCCATAATAATCCAATACTATGAACACAATCGACGAATCTTTCGAAGATATCCAAATTGAAGGCGAGGGCGGCGCTTTCGATGCGGATGCTTTGGAGGAGAACTCCCCGGAAGTGCCGGCTGGAGAGGGTATTGACGATAAATGGTACCTCGACCCGGCGTTGGACTCCATACCTGTCGAGATTCATGTCCTCGACGATATAGGCTACACGCCCGGCACACTCTCTTTTCTTTAAACCTTTATCTTTTATCTCGGCCTGTATCTGATGCTATTGTAAAAACACCAATTTATCAACCTTTTTGTTTTACCCCTTAATTTGATTCTATGTCAACATTAACCCAACCCGATTCAGTGGTGGTGAACGACCTTCCTCTCACCACGCAAATCACCGAGGAAATCGCTCCCGGTTTCATCCTCAACGATGTCGACCGCCAAATCGTGAAAATTCGCCCGATGGCCACTCCTCTCGACCAAATATCGCGCTCGGGCCGCGCCCGCTCGACACGTACCATCGAGGTGAAATATTATGCCGTCGACCTCAAGGATGCCGTGACCGAACTCGCGGCCGACATCGCGGCCAACTCCATGAGGGTAGTCGACGGACAGGTGTCGTGCTCCGTGACCATGAAAAACGCACGCATTTTCTCTCAGACCGACACATTCATGATTGTCGACACGCGCTCCACTCCTTCCGGCGAGGACATGGTGTTCTATGTCACGGAGGTCTCGGGCGACAAGGTCTCGGCCATTCTTATAAACGCGCGTGTTTCCGACGGCACTTTCGCGCACGCGGCCATCAAGGCCGGCGCCAAGGTGGTGCGCATGGCTCGCGCCGCGGCCGAACTCGACGTGCAGTCGCCTCAATATCAGGCTCTTCCCCGTTCCAAAAACAACAACTGTCAGATTTTCAAAATCCAGGTTGAGGAGTCGACCCTCCATCGGCTGGCGCCAAACCAGGCCGGATGGACTTTCTCCGACCAGGAAGAAATCGCGGTGTCCGACATGCGCATGGGCATGGAGCGGTCGTTCCTTTTCGGCTCGCGCGCCAAAATCCACGACCTCGAGAAGGACCAGGATATCTACCTCACCGGAGGCGTCTGGAACCAGACTGACAAGACTTTTGCATATCGCAAGGATGAACTCACGTCGGACACTCTCGTGCGGCTGTGCTCGAAAGTGTTCACCGGGCAGAACGGCTCGCCCGTGAAGGTGCTCTTCGCCGGGTCCGGACTTGTCGACGCGCTTTCGAGCCTCGATTACACCAAGACCATATCGGCCGAGCGCACAGTGGCAAAGTGGGGGCTCGAACTGCGCGAGATTCGCTCTACCTACGGCGCAATCTACCTTGTCCACTCCGAAATGTTCGACCAGTGCGGCCATGCCGACGACGGCATGGTGGTCGATCCCAACTATATCACAAAATATGTGCACACGCCCTTCACAGTCGAGAAACTCGACCTGCGCCAGTCGGGTCAGCGCAACACCGACGCGGTGGTGCTCACCGAAATATCATGCCTTGTCCTGCGCTATCCCAACGCCCATTGCCGCATAGTATGCGAAGAATAGCCGCCTATTGTTTTATGCTGATGCCGTGAATAAACCGTTAATTTCCGTGAATAATTTTTACGTTAAGTATTTTTCAAAATGTATTGTATGCAATTCTGCTGTGGCAGAGCCACAGTCTTTCAGGTAACCCCCGGCTTCAGCCGTGGGGAAATTCAAGAATACTAATCACGGTGTGGCGGAGCTACACTCTATATACGCTTGCACAAGCAAGAGTGTGGCGCTGCCACACCGTCCGTTGTGATATTCACGTCCCCACGGCTGAAGCCGGGGGTTACCTAAGAGATTGTCGCTCTGCGACAATCTTCAATACATTAATTTATTTTTACACATCCTTAATAGCCGTCAATTAAAAATTAACGATTTATTAATGGTCATTAACGCTAAAAATCCATGTAATCTCCGGAAATAAAACGTAAATCAGACTTAAAACGAGATGATTGTCGCTTTATGCAAGCCTTCCATGAAAATGGAGGGCTTTTGCTTTTATATTCCCGCGGGCCGGGAAAGACGTTAGATTCTGGCCGTGCGGCGATATTCCGACGGTGTCAGCCCCAGGTCCTTTTTGAAGCATTTGGTGAAATACTTCGGGTCGGAGAAGCCCACATGGAAGGCTATCTGCGTGAAATTCAGCGTGGAGCCGGAGATAAGTTCGCAGGCCCTGCGCATGCGCATCTTGCGTAAAAATTCCGACGGTGCCATGTCGACAAGCATGCGCATGCGTCCATAAAAAGCCGTGCGCCCCATGCCTACGGCATCAGCCATCTCCTCAATTTTGAGATTTTCGTCGTCGATGCGGTTTTCGATAAACCGTAACAGCGTGGCAAGCATATTATAGTTGGCGGCCGAAAGATTCTCAGGGTCGACGCAATGGTCGGCCGGGGAGCCGGCGGAATATTTGGCTATGTCCGCGAGCAAATAATGTGAGGGGATGGTGTGTGTGTTCATGATGATGTGTTTTATGTGTGTTTAAACGAATAAAAATCACCTTTTTAGGGGCAGAATCTTACGCAAAGGTAAATTAATTGTTCGTAATAACCAAAAATTAATTGCTATTTGTTAGTGTTAGACGTAAAAATAAACAATTTTTCCACCTCATTTGTTAGATTTGGTAACGTCTCACATTATTTATGAAGCAAATATGGTGTACGATTCTATATTACAACTCGTCGGCAGCACGCCTATGGTGCGTCTTGGCCGCTTGATGCCCGGGCTGCCCGGTTCGCTTTTTGCCAAACTTGAATATTTCAACCCCGCCGGCTCTGTCAAGGACCGCGTGGCGCTCGCCATGATTGAGGAAGCCGAGGCTGCGGGCCTCATCGCTCCCGGCGACACAATAATCGAGCCTACCTCGGGCAATACCGGCATCGGCCTTGCCATGGTGTGCGCCGCCAAAGGCTACCGGCTTGTCATAACCATGCCCGACTCCATGAGCGTCGAGCGACGCAGGCTCATTGCAGCCTACGGAGCCGAGGTGGTGCTCACCCCCGGAGCGCAAGGCATGTCCGGCGCCGTGGCCCGGGCCGAGGAACTGCATCGCGCCACTCCGCGATCGTTTATTCCGCAGCAGTTTGCCAATCCCGCCTCGCCCCGCGCGCATTACCGCACCACCGCCGAGGAAATAATACGCGACATGAAAGGCCGGCGCATCGACTATTTCGTGGCCGGAGTAGGCACCGGCGGCACCATCGTAGGCGTGGGCCGGCGGCTGCGTGAGGTCTATCCCGACATCCGCATAGTTGCCGTCGAGCCGGCAAAGTCGCCCCTGCTGAGAGGAGGAAAGCCCGGCCCTCACGGAATCCAGGGCATAGGCGCCAATTTCGTGCCCGAAATCTACGATGCGTCGGTGGTTGACGCCGTGGTCGACATCACCGACGACGAGGCATATGATGCCGCGCGCAGCATTGCCCGCCGTGAAGGCATCCTTGTGGGCATATCCTCCGGCGCGGCCCTTGCCGCCGCACTCCGCATCATGGTCGACGACGAGGCTTGTGCAGGGGTAGGGGGATGCGTCGCCGCTCCCACTGTGGTTACGCTTCTCCCCGATGGCGGCGAACGCTACCTCTCAACTCCTCTTTTCGGAGAATAGGCTAAACAGGCAATTTTTAAAGACAGGGGAACAAATGATAATAAGTATGTCATCGTA
>CANRZQ010000106.1 GCA_947644475.1 uncultured Muribaculaceae bacterium | reverse complement strand
CAGCTCCCGTCCGCAATACTTCAACCTGCAAGGCATCCCCGTCGCCAATCCGACAGCCCCCGGCATATATATCCTGAAAGAAGGCACATCAACAAAAAAGATAGTAATAAATGGGTGAATTCCGATTTAAGCAATTTGCTGTTTCCGACGACCGCTCGGGCATGAAAATATCTACCGACGGCGTGCTGCTTGGCGCGTGGGCCGAGATTCCCGCCGGCTGCCGCCACGTGGCCGACCTCGGCGCGGGGTCGGGCCTTATCGCGCTGATGCTGGCCCAGAGGCTGGTGCCGTCGATGTCGGACGCAGAGATTTACGCGGTGGAACTCGACGCCGGAGCCTGCGCCGACTGCCGCGACAACGCCGCTCGCTCGCCCTGGGCAGCCTCGGTCGTTACCTTGCAAGGCGATGCGTCGGCCGTGTGTACGGACCGGGAATTCGACCTCATAGTGAGCAATCCTCCTTATTTCGCCACAGGCGAGCGGTCGGCATCGGCCTCCCGGGCATCGGCACGCCACGAAGCGTCGCTGTCGGCGCGGACAGTGGTCGAAATCGCGTCTCGCTCGCTATCGCCCACGGGCGAGGCAGCCCTGATAGCCCCTGCCGACACCGAGGCCGACCTTATCTTCCACGCCGAACTGGCCGGACTGAAACTGCGGCGGCTAACGCGCGTGGCATCCCGCGCAGGACGCCCTGCGCTGCGCTGCCTCTACCAGTTTGCCCGCGCCGACGGCCCGTGCACGGTGGCGTCTCTCGACATCAGGCTCGCATCAGGCGAATACTCCCCCGAATACGCCGCAATCACGCGCCCGTTCTATCTCAACATATAGGCTTTTTTAAGAAAAGTTTTCAAAAGTTAAGCGGGCGCATTTGCGTATTATAAAGGGATTTCGTAAATTTGCGGATTATGTTACGACCAATCATTGACTCAAATAATATAAAACGCCTTGCCGAACTGATCGACGGCGCATCCAACGTGGTAATCACCACACATATGTCGCCCGACGGCGATGCCATAGGCTCGTCGCTCGCCATGTGGCACGTGATGGAGGCCTTAGGCAAGTCGGCGAAGGTAATCGTGCCCGACGAGCCGTCGAAGCAACTGTCGTTTCTGCCGGGTTTCAAGGAAATTGTCGCGCTCACGCGCTATTCCATCTTTGCCAAGGACCTGCTGGCCCACGCCGACCTTATTTTTTGCCTCGACTATAACGGACTGAAACGCATCGACCGCCTTGCGCCGTCGGTTGAGGAAGCCGGTGCGCCGAAAGTGATGATCGACCACCATCTCGATCCCGAGCCTTTCTGCGACATCACCATCTCCCACCCCGAGCAGTCGTCGGCATCGGTGGTGCTGTTCCGCACCCTGGCCCAGCTCGAACTCCTCGACCTCGTCGACGAAAAGGCCGCATCGTGCATTATGGCCGGAATGATGACCGACACCGGCAATTTCTCATACAACGCCAACGACCCGGAAATATATCTCATCGCGGCGCGGCTGCTCGAGATGGGCGCCAACCGCGACGACCTGTCCCGCCGCCTGTTCGACACATTCCCGGAATCGCACCTGCGCATCCAGGGCTATGCCCTCTTACGGAAAATGGAAGTGAACCGCGACATGGGCGCCGCCCTGATATGGCTCACACGCGAGGAATTGAACAGCATGCACTATACCCGCGGCGACACCGAAGGCCTCGTCAACCGTCCGCTGGCCATACCCGGCATAAGATATTGCGTTTTTCTCCGCGAGGAAGAGCACTACATAAAGGTGTCGATGCGCTCCATAGGCGATTTCCCGTGCGACATCATATGCTCGAAATATTTTGGCGGAGGAGGCCATAAGAACGCCGCCGGAGGCGAATTCCGCGGCTCGATGGAGCAGGCCATCGAAGTGTTCCACCGCATATTGCCAGAAAATAAAAAACTCTACATAAAATGAAACTGACCAAACTGTCATGCCGCTGGGCTCTCGTGCTGGCTGTCGCTGCCGCCGCATCATCGTGCGACGACGACAAGTCGTATGCCGAACTGCTCACCGACGAGACCATCGCCACCAACGCCTTCCTCGCCGACCAGCGGGTTGTAGGCTACGATCCCGACAACAAGACTTTCGAATCCGGGCCGGATGCCCCCTATTATCAACTCGACGAGGACGGCAACGTCTACATGCAAGTGCTCACCGACGGCACCAAGGACAACATGGCCGAAGACGACCAGCTGATTTATTTCCGCTTCACTCGCTACAACCTTTACGAGTATGCCGACGGCAAACTCGGCCCCGGCTCGGGCAACGACACCGACCTCACCTACGGCAGCGCATCGTTCCGTTTCGGCAACTCATCGAGCCAGTCGTCGTACCAATGGGGCTCGGGCTTGCAGATGCCCCTGCGCTACCTGCCCATCGACTGCGAGGTCAACCTTGTGATAAAGTCGCAGGCCGGCCTCTACAATGAGATATCCAACGTGCAGCCTTTCCTCTACAACGTGCGCTACTTCAAGCCCCAGACATAAGTCGGGGGAGTTGGGGAGTTGGGAAGTTGGGAAGTTGGGAAGTTTAAAGTCTTTAATGACCTTAAAGCCCTTAAAGTCCTTAATAATTTATAACTTATAACTTTTACTTTATACCTGTCTGAAATGTCACTCATCAAATCCATATCCGGCATACGAGGCACCATAGGCGGCCGTGCCGGCGACGGACTGAACCCCGTCGACATTGCAAAATTTACTGCGGCATACGCTACATTCATCAAACGGTCCTCCGGCGCTAAAAAAGGCACTGTCGTTGTTGGCCGCGACGCCCGTCTTTCGGGCCGGATGGTCAACGACATCGTTGTCGGCACCCTTTGCGGCATGGGCCTTGATGTGGTGAATATCGGCCTGGCCACCACACCCACCACCGAACTCGCCGTAACAGGCGAAAACGCTCTCGGCGGCATCATCATCACAGCCTCCCACAACCCCAAGCACTGGAACGCCCTCAAACTGCTCAACGGCCAAGGCGAGTTTCTCGACGCCGAGCAAGGCCGGAAAGTGCTTGCCCTGGCAGAAGCCGACGATTTCGACTTTGCCGAAGTTGACGACCTGGGCCACGAATACACAAACAACACTTACGCCGCGCGCCACATCCGCTCGGTGCTCGATTTGCGCCTGGTCGATGTAGAGGCCATACGCAAGGCCCGCTTCCGCGTGGCTGTCGATGCCGTGAACTCCGTTGGCGGCGTGGTCATTCCCCAACTTCTCCGCGCTCTCGGCGTGGAAGAAGTAATCGAACTCAACTGCGAGCCCACCGGCAAATTTGCCCACACACCCGAGCCTATCCCCGAAAATCTCACCGGCATTTCCGAACTGATGGCCACAGGCGTGGCCGACGTGGCCTTCGTTGTCGACCCGGATGTCGACCGCCTCGCCATAATCATGGAAGACGGCCGCATGTTCGGCGAGGAATACACCCTCGTCTCCATTGCCGACTATGTGCTGAGCCACACACCGGGCAACACCGTGTCGAACCTCTCGTCGTCGCGCGCCCTGCGCGATGTCACCGAGGCCCACGGCGGAAAATACGAGGCTGCGGCAGTGGGCGAGGTAAACGTCACCACCCTCATGCGCAAGAACGGAGCCGTAATCGGCGGCGAAGGCAACGGCGGTGTCATCTACCCCGAATCGCACTATGGCCGCGATGCCCTCGTGGGCGTGGCGCTCTTCTTGACCATGATGGCTAAATCCGGCAAGAAAGTAAGCGAGATTCGCGCCGCTCTTCCTTCATACTACATTGCCAAGACAAAAGTTGAACTCACGCCCGACATCGACGTCGACGCCATCCTCGAACGCGTAAAGGAGAAATTCTCCAACGAGCGGCTCACTACCATCGACGGCGTAAAAATCGATTTCGCCGACTCATGGGTTCACCTTCGCAAGTCGAACACCGAGCCTATCATCCGCATCTATTCCGAGGCTCACACCCGCGAGGAAGCGGAAGCCCTCGGCGAAAAAATCAAGCAAGAACTAAAATAATCAACCGATTTATATCGAGATATTTCGATTTAGATCGATTTAATTCGATCGATTTAATTCGAAATATCTCGACTTATATCGAAATAATTCGATCTGAAAATTTCCTGATGAAACCTCTTCTCTGCATCCTCGCCGCAGGCGCAATGCTCGCCGGCTGCTCCAAATCCGCCTCCGTGTCCGACGCCGAGATACCTTCGTGGCTCGAACAGGACTCGGCGGCGACCATACATTCACGTCTGCTCGCCGACTTCTCCCTCACCATGCCCGAGGCCGCAGAGGCTTTGCAGGAAAAGATTCCGGGCATAACTCCCGACAGCATCCGCGCCCTCGCCAAGGAAGGCATCGTGGAACTGATGACAATCGACGGCACCGAACGGATGCACCGCAAGTCGGTGCGCAACATCTCGCTGCTGCATCCCGCGCTGCGAGGCTCATGGACTTGCCGCGGAGCCGAGTCGTCGGAGGCTCGCCGGGCATATGCCGACTCTGTGATACGCGCCTCTGAGGGACTTCTTGCCGACGGCGGCGCCCACCGCGTGCATTACCGCTTCTCTATCGACGTGCCCTACGCCCCCGTCCTGCGCGGCGACACACTGCGCGTATGGATGCCATATCCTATTGAGTCGCAGCGGCAACGCGACATCCGCCTTATCTCCGCATCGGGTCCATATGTGATTTCCTCACCGGAGCAGAGCGTGCACCGCACCATCTATTTCGAGGCTCCTGTCTCGGAGGGCGATACAACTCGTTTTGAATACGAGGCCGAGTTCGTCACCTCCGGCGAATATTTCGCTCCCGGACGTATCCTCGCCGACATGAAGCCCTACGACAAGGAAAGCGACCTTTACCGCCGCTACACCGCCTTTGAGGCTCCGCATATCGTCGGACTTGACTCGCTTGCCCGCCAAATCGTCGGCGCGGAGACCAACCCGTTCCGCCAGAGCGAACTCGTCTACG
This sequence comes from uncultured Muribaculaceae bacterium, assembly GCA_947644475.1. Lineage (GTDB taxonomy): Bacteria > Bacteroidota > Bacteroidia > Bacteroidales > Muribaculaceae > CAG-873. The sequence continues at coordinate 3,928 of CANRZQ010000106.1, read as the reverse complement.
ACTACATAGTGCAATACCCCTGGGCCGGCGCGCGCGAATATTCCACCATTCCCTGCATCCCGCGCTATGTGCTTGAAACCGGCCACGGCGACTGTGGCCAGGTGTCGCTGCTCTATATCTCGCTCATGCGCTCGCTCGGCGTGCCCGCACGCTGGGAAAGCGGCTGGATGCTCCACCCCGGCGAGAAGAATCTCCACGACTGGGCCGAAGTATATTTCGAAGGAGTAGGCTGGGTGCCCGTCGACGTGTCGTTTGGCCGCTACACCAACGCCGCCTCCGAGGCCGTGCGCAATTTCTATTCCACCGGCATGGACGCCCACCGCTTCGCCGCCAACCAAGGCGTGTGCGGCGAGTTCTTCCCTCCCAAACGCTTCGTCCGCTCCGAGACTGTCGACGCCCAGATGGGCGAGGTAGAGTCGTCGCGCGGCAACCTTTTCTATCCCGGCTGGGACCAGCACCTTGAATTGATATCCGTAACACCCGAAACCGTAACCAAATGAAACACCTCCTCTGCATCCTGCTCTCGTCGCTCATCGGCATCGCAGCAATAGCACAAGACAACTGGGCGCTTCCCCGCATCTCCGCAGCGTGCATGCGCGCAAAGCCCGGGCACTCATCCGAATTGGTGTCGCAAGCCATAATGGGCATGCCCCTGCGCGTGCTCGAAAAAGACGGCGACTGGTGGCGCGTCGAGACCCCCGACGGCTATACAGGCTACATCGTCGACAATTCCCTGGTTGAAAAAACAGCGGAAGAAATGGCTGCGTGGCGCACGGCTCCGCGCCTTGTCGTCACGGCTCCTTACCAGACCCGCGCCTACTCGTCGCCCACAGCCTCGGGCGTGCGCGAGGCTGTAACCGACCTTGTAATCGGCAACATAGTGGAAGGCTCGCTCGACGCCCCGGTGAACGGACGCGTTGAAATCACCCTCCCCGACGGACGCAAGGGCTGGGCCGACGCAGCCGACCTCACAGAAATATCGCAATGGGCCGCACAGGATTTCAACCCCGACGTTATCCTCGACATAGCCTACTCGATGGAAGGCACCCCCTATCTATGGGGCGGCACATCGGCCAAGTCGCTCGACTGCTCCGGGCTGTCGAAAGTGTCGTATCTCGCCAACGGCATCATCCTTATGCGCGACGCCTCGCAGCAAGCCAAGACCGGCCGCCGCATCGAAGCCAAAGACTGGCGCACATGCCAAGCAGGCGACCTCCTCTTCTTCGGCAACCCCAAGACCGGCCGTGTGACACATGTGGCAATATACGACCACGACGGCAACTACGTACATTCCTCCGGGCGTGTAAAGCGCAACAGCGTCGACCCCGACTCCCCGGCCTATCTCACCACTCCGTTCCTCCACGCCGTGCGCATCGCCGGCTCGGAAGGCACACCGGGCATAACCCTCGCCCGCAACCACCCCTGGTATTTCCCCTCTCTCTGACTATCCAACTCCTCAACTTCCCAACTACCCAACTACCATGAACCGACGTAATTTCCTGCGCACGATGGGCCTTGGAGCCGCCGTGGCAGTATCACCCATAAGTTTCTCCGCATGCGGCTCGGCCACTAAGCAAAGTGCTCGCTCCGGCAAAATGAACCTCTCTTTCGAACCTTACGAACTGCGTCTGCGCCACGCTTTTAACCTCGCCAAATCGCAACGCACCACCACGCCCGACGTGCAGGTGCAGATTGAATATGACGGCCTTGTGGGCTACGGCGAGGCTTCGATGCCGCCTTATCTGGGCGAATCGGTCGACTCCGTGTCGCAATTCCTCTCGAAAGTAGACCTTACGCAGTTCGACCCGTTCGACACCGAAAATATCCATGCCTACCTCGAATCTATCGCGCCCGACAACCGCGCCGCCAAAGCATCCGTAGACATAGCCCTCCACGACCTCACCGGCAAAATCATGGGGCAGCCATGGTATAAAATCTGGGGCCTCGACCCAAAGAAAGCCCCAAATACATCCATCACCATCTCCTGGCAGGACGACCCCGAGGAAATGCGACGCGAAATCGAGGAGACCGAAGGCTTCAAGGTGGTGAAAGTGAAAATGGGACTTGGCCACGACAAGGAACTTGTCGAACGCCTCCGCGCCGTGTCCGACGTGCCTATCTGCGTCGACGCCAACCAAGGATGGAGCGACAAGGAGCAAGCCCTCGATATGTGCGAGTGGCTCTCGGAGCGCAACTGCCTTTTCGTGGAGCAGCCGATGCCTAAGGAAATGCTCGACGACACAGCATGGCTGCGCGAGCGCTCTCCCCTGCCCCTCATAGCCGACGAATTTCTCCAGCGGCTGCCCGACGTGCAGCGTGCCGCCGGAGCCTATGACGGCATCAACATAAAACTCATGAAATCGACAGGCCTGCACGAAGCCTACAAGATGGCCGTGCTCGCCCGAGCACTTGGCATGAAAGTGATGCTCGGCTGCATGACCGAGACATCATGTGCCGTGACGGCCGCCGCCCAACTCGCCCCTATGGTCGACTGGGCCGACCTCGACGGCAACCTCCTCATATCCAACGACCGCTTCGACGGCATAAAAATCGTCGACGGCCAGGTCACCATCCCCGCCGACCGCCCCGGCATCGGCGTGGAACTGCTATCTTGAATTAATTAAGCACGGTGTAGGGACGCACGGCTCGTGCGTCCGCAATAAAATGCTATTATAAAGAATTTTTCTTATCCTGCAACGGACGCACGAGCCGTGCGTCCCTACATCCACATCCCTCATCACTCATACCTTATACTTTCTTTTTGCCATGTCTTCTCCCCTCCAACAGGCCAAGGCGCAGATGAGCCGTCCCCGCGCCGCCGTACGGCGGCGCGAGAATACGCGCGACAAAATCGTGCGCTTCCTCATAGTGTGCGAAGGGCAAAAGACAGAACCTAACTACCTGAATGCCTTCGTGCGCGACTGCCAGTCGGAAATCCGCGAGGAAGAAGTGCGAGGCGAAGGCCGTGGCACATGCTCGCTCGTGCGCCGCACACTCGCCCTTCGCAAAGAAATCGAGGCACGGCGCACCAACCCCTTCGACCGCGTATGGCTTGTTTTCGACCGCGACGACTTCCCCGACTTCAACAAGGCCATCGAACTCGCCCGTCAGAACGGCCTGCAAGTGGCTTGGTCCAACGAGTCGTTCGAACTTTGGTATCTTCTTCATTTTCAGGCTCCCGACAGTCATATCCCACGCGACCGCTGCATCGTGATGCTCGAGCACGCAATACGCCAGGCCATGGGCAAACGCAACTACCACTATCAAAAGGCCGACCCCAAACTCTACCGCATAATGGAGACCTTCGGCGACCGCGAGATGGCCGCCCGCCACGCCCGGCGGCTGCGCCGCCGCTTCGCCGGCGACACCGACTACGCCTCCCACCACCCCTGCACCCTCGTCGACCTCCTCATCGCCGAACTCGAACACCCCGAACGCCTCCTCAAAAAACTGAAATAACCCCCACACTTCGTGCGGACAAGAGTTCCCGGATTTTTATAAGTCGCGTCCGCTCCGGGAGTCACTTTCCAACGAGTACGACCGCACATACAAATGGTTGCTCCGCGAGGAAACTGAATACGACAAATCTTCTCATTGCAGAATTTCTGAGACACAAATTGCACAGATTACGGCACATATACAGCCGAAAAATAGCAAAGAGGAAAATTAAAAATTATTTGTGAAATCCGCGAAATTTGTGTAATTCGTGGCAAAAAAGAGCGCGACCGCGCTCCGGGAAACACAACTTTTACAGATTGCGCAAATTTCGGGGCAGCCCGTGATTACGGTGCATTACTGATAAGACTGGTGGACCGCATGGCGGTCGAATACGGTAGGCACGGGCAAAAGCCCGTGTTTCTTACGCATCACGGTGGTTCGACTGCGGCCGCAGTCGAATAACAACACCTCATCATAACATGGGCTTTCG
>CANRZQ010000105.1 GCA_947644475.1 uncultured Muribaculaceae bacterium | reverse complement strand
CCGACAAGGTGTTTCAGATCGACACGCTCGACAGCACCACCTTCATGAAATTTTTCAAATGGGTGAGCGGTGTAATCGAGGAGGGCGGCAAATCAATGGGAGCCACCGACGACATAGCCCTGCCGCCCCCGCCCGACGAAGTGAATGTTGTAATCTGACCGCGGATATATGAATGTAAAACTTATAGGAAATTTCATCCAGCATCTCGAGGTGGAACTCCTCCCGGGCGAGGACTTTTACGCCCAGCGCGGAGCGCTTATATACCTCGAGCAGGGCATTGAGAAGGAGACAGTGGCCAACAGCGGCGGAGCCTCCGGAGCGCTCGGTGCCATCGGCAACATGATAGGAGCCAGGCTGTCCGGCGAGTCGATTTTTGTCGTGCGCTATTTCAACCGCTCGGCCATGCCGCGCCGCATAGTTCTTGGCGGAAGTTATGGCCTTCATCCCGTGAAAATCGTGGGAGAGACCATAATATGCAACAAAGGCGTGTACGTGGCGTCCAACAACCGCGTGAGCGTATCTACCCGCATCTCGATAGCCGGTATCACCGGCGGCATGGGTGTGTTCCTGCAAAAGATTTCCGGGTCGTCCACCGTATTTCTCGACTGCAAGGGGCAGCCGATAGTAAAGGAACTTGGCCCCGGCGAGAGCATCGAGGTGGACGAAAACCATATTATAGCGATGCAGGGCATCGACGACAGCCGCCTGTCGTCGGCTTGGTCGCTGAAAAATATTTTTGGCGGCGAGGGCCTGAGCATGCTCCGTATCACCGGCCCCGGCAAAGTGCATCTTAGCCCCGGCTCAATAATCCCGCCTGTCGGTGCTCAATAAATAATGGCAAACAGTGTAGGGACGCACGGCTCGTGCGTCCGTAATATAAGGCGAAAATCACAAGATTAATATGCGAAGACTACCGGTATATTTTTTAATTGATGTGTCTGAGTCGATGGTGGGACAGCCCATAGCCTCGGTACAGGAAGGCATGCGCACTATAATTCAGGAACTGCGCACCGACCCCTACGCCCTCGAGACGGTGTTTGTGTCTATAATTGCCTTTGCCGGAAAAGCGGCTACGCTTTCTCCGCTTACGGAATTATATATGTTCTATCCACCGTCGTTTCCGGTCGGCGGCGGCACGTCGCTCGGCGCAGGACTCAACTGCCTGATGGACAGCCTCGACCGCGACATTCAGAAAACTACATTGGAGCAGAAAGGCGATTGGAAACCCATTATCTTCCTGTTTACCGACGGAAATCCCACCGACGACTGTTCGGCCGCTTTCCGCCGTTGGAACGACCGATACCGCCGCCATTGCAACCTTGTGGCCATATCCATAGGCACCAACATGAACACTGCGCTGCTTGGCCAAATTACTGAAAATGTGCTTATGCTCAACCGCACCGACAACGAGTCGTTCCGGCAATTCTTCAAATGGGTCACCGACTCGATACGTACCTCAAGCATGTCTGTTTCCGACACCGGCGGCGAAGAACTGAAACTATCGTCAACATCGGGTCTGAACCTCGAGAAAGTGAATCCCGCCGAAACTCGCCGTGTCGACGAAAATTTCGCCGTGCTTCTCGGCAAGTGCCAGACCACGGGGCGAGCCTACCTTATAAAATATGCCCGCCGTTTTGGCAACGTCGACGACATGGAGCACATCCTCGGCCACGGTTTCGGCCTTGTCGGGGCTTATCCTGTCGACGAGAATTCTTACCGCAAACTCTCCGACAGCAACGGCATCGGGAAAAATATAAATACCAACCTGCTTTACGGTGCCCCCACATGCCCGTGCTGCGGCAACCAGCTGGGGCTCGTGATATGCGAGTGCGGCGGCGTGTTCTGCGCCGGCGAGAACGCCAACGACCACTGCCCGTGGTGTGGCATCCACGGCGAACTCTCTGCCGCGGGCGAAGGTGGCATTGATGTGACACGAACACAAGGATAGACCTATGGACGACAAACTGCACAATAATCCCAATCCGGCTCCCGACCATGCCGACCGTCTGGTCGACGCTCTCTCCGCACGGCAAATATCCACAACAAGACCCGAAGCCCTTGATTTCATCGACTGGATGCTGAAACGCTCGTGGGCCGACTATCAAAAAGACTGTATGGACATCCGCATCATCATAATGAACCGCATCAATGGCCTCGACATAGCCATTGCCAACGGCACCAAAGGCAAGCCCTATGCCTCTGCTCCCATAGTTCTTCCTGCCGATATCGCTTATGATTACGAATTTATCGGCCTTGACGAAATCGGCCTTAAAGCAGTGCCGGGCGCCGAAGAAGGGACGTTTACCATTGAGGGCGTCCCTACATGTGCCGGCGATTTCACCATCGTGCTCAGATACAAATACGAAGGCTGGATTGAAGGCCGCGATTTGCTCGAGAGGCGAATCCCGTTTGCCGTAAATGCCGACCCAAGGGAGATAATGGAGCAGTCGCAAAAACCCACGCCGACCGACATTCCATATTTCAAGCCCGACCGCGTTTGCGAGTATGTGAAAGTGGAGGCCGCCCCGGACGGCACCGCGCGCAAGGACATGGTGGCCGCGAGCGTGCGTGGCCGAAGCCACGGCCGTGAGGGCCGCCCGCGCGACGACCATTTCCGCATTTCCTACGACCCGGCCAACGAATGGTATGTTATGGCCGTGGCCGACGGCGCCGGTTCGGCCAAGTATTCGCGTAAAGGTTCGGAAGTGGCATGCACCACTGCGGTGGACTACTGCCGCGAAAAATTGGCATCCAATGGCGATTTTAAGACAATTTTTGAGTCAATGATTGCCTTTTATCACACCGCCTCCGACGAAGCCGCAGCCCGCAAGACACTCGGCAACGGCATTTATTCTATCGTGGGCAACGCAGCCTTCCAGGCTCATAAGGCTATCATGGAAGTGTCGAGGCTGATGCCCGAGAGCCGTCCGCGCGATTTTGCCACCACGCTCATGCTTGCCATATGCAAAAAATTCGATTTCGGATGGTTTGTAGCCTCCTTTTGGGTGGGCGACGGAGCCATGGGCATCTATGACAAGGAAAAACAGACATTCCGCCTCCTTGGAGTGCCCGACGAAGGCGAGTTTTCCGGCCAGACGCGTTTCTTGACCATGCCCGAGATTTTCAGCGACCATGCCGCGCTCTACAAGCGTCTGCGTTTTGGATTCTTCGAAGATTTCACCGCTCTCATGCTCATGACCGACGGCGTGAGCGACCCGATGTTCGGCACCGACGCAAACCTCAACAGCATCAACTGCTGGAACGATTTCTGGGCCCGATTGCAGGCCGGATTCCCGGCCGACGGCATCGCCGGCGTCGACCTTTCCGACGACAACGAGGGCGCCAAGGACCAGTTGATGCGCTGGCTCGACTTCTGGATGCGCGGCGAGCATGACGACCGTACAATCGCAATACTCTATTGACCATGGCAAAGACAGTTTCGATAACGGCTACCGACGGTACGCCCATCCAATTCATCGACGAGATATTCAGCCAGGGAGGCGTGAAAGACGCCTATTGGAGCCCCGACAAAAAATATGTCGTGCTGTTTTTCCGCGATAAGGCAGCCAACAATCCGGCTAACAAGGACCGCCTCGAGACAATATGCTCCACCTATGTCCGCCAGATATTCGAGGCCGCCGGCGGCGACTACTGGCGCAACCTCTTTGCGTGGCCCGAGCATGTGGTGATATGGGAGGGCAAGATAGGCATCACCGTGCCCACCTACCAAAGCAAATTTTTCTTCGAGGGTGGCAAATTCAAAGGCAAGGAGAAGGAGGGCAAATGGTTTGCGTCGGCCAAATTGCGCAACCGATTTGTCGAGGCCGAGTTCAAGGGCGACTGGCTGCGGCATTTCCATATGCTCATCCAGATAGCGCGCGCCGTAAAGCGGCTCCATGCCGCCGGCCTTGCTCATTCCGACCTCTCATATAAAAACGTGCTGGTCGACCCGAAGACAGGCTCGGCTTGTATCATCGACTGCGACGGCCTTGTCGTGCCCGGCAAGTATCCGCCCGAGGTGCTTGGCACTCCCGACTTCATAGCCCCCGAGGTGTACGCCACAAAAACGTTGCCATTGACCGACCCCGCACGAAAACTTCCGTGCATCGCCACCGACCGCCACGCCCTGGCGGTTATGGTGTATATGTACCTGCTTTACCGCCACCCCCTGCGAGGTGGAAAAGTAAACGACCTCGACGCCGCCCGCGACGAGGAACTGTCGATGGGCACCAAGGCTCTTTTTGTAGAGCATCCCACCGACAAGAGCAACCGTCCGAAGATTGCCAACCTTGCCCCGTCGGAACTGCCGCAGGGCGATGTCACCAAACTGCCATACACTATTTGCGGGCCGTATCTCAAAGAACTGTTCGACCGCGCATTTATCGACGGCCTCCACAATCCGGCCCTTCGCCCCACCGCCGACGAGTGGCTCACCGCGCTTGTCAAGACCACCGACCTGATGCAGCCTTGCCAGAATCCGGCCTGTGAGGCCAAGTGGTTTGTGTTCGACAACACCACCAAGCCACGCTGCCCGTTCTGCGGCGCTGAATACCACGGACAACTCCCCGTGCTCAATCTCTATTACTCGCCGAAGCAAGGCGTGTTCAAGCCCGAGAATTACCGTCTGATGGTCTACAACCGCCAGTCGCTCTATATGTGGCACGTAAACCGGTTCATTTTCCCCAACGAGAAACTCACAGCCGAGGAAAAACGTCCTGTCGGCGACTTCCATTTCCACAATGGCAAGTGGATACTCATCAATCGCCGCCTGCCATACATGTGGGACAAGGACACCGACACCAAGATAGAAATAGGCCAGGCCGTGGAACTGACCGAAGGCAAAAAAATCCTCCTCGGCAAAAACGATGGCGACCGCCTTATCATAGTTCAGCTCGTCAACAATTAACCCCTTTAAGTATGTCTCAGGAGAAAGTTAATGCTTTGAGTGTAGGGACGCACGGCTCGTGCGTCCGTGGCAAAATGGCGACAATTTATCATGTAAAAGATATTTACGAGGACGCACGATCCGGGCGTGCCGACTCTGTGATTACCTTTGATTTTTAATGATTTTAAATGATACTATGGAAGAATACCGAATCAACCTTGAAAAGGCAGGCGAAGCCGAAATCAATACGGGCTATTATGAAGAAACGCCCGAGATAACAAGCGAGTATCTGAAACAGACAACCTCCATTAGCGGCTGGCTTTCGTTTTTCCTCTTTGCCGTGGGGCTTGGAGGACTTGTCTCCGCTGTTTACCCCATTGCCACATTCGATGTCGCGGAATACGACGGCAGTTATTTGCTCGCGTCATGCGATGTATTTCTCGGATTTATGTGTCTGTTTATCGGCATATACACCATATACTCTTTTGTGCAGCGCAAGCCCAATGCCGTGTTCGTGGCAAAGATATATGTGGTTCTCATTTTTGTGATGAACCTTGTCAACCTTGTCATGGGAGGTTTGGAGTCCGGGAATGGCATTGGATCGGCCAATCAGGTTGTTAAAGGCGTGATATGGGGCGTGATCTGGTATCTCTATCTCATTAAATCCAAAAAGGTGGCCGAAGTGATTCCGCATGATTTCCGTTGCCGCCAATCGCTTGATTATTACATTATTGGTGCGCTTGTGATTCTTCCCGTGATAATCCTTACGGTTGCATTGCATAATGCTCTCGGAAATAACGAGAGCCGCCGGGCCGAGATGATTGAAAATGTCGTGCTTGCTCCCGGCGAGCATACCGACGGTGTGGCCGTGTTCCGCGTGCCCGACTATTTCTCCTGTGAATGGGAAGATGTGGAGCCTGCGCCCGGAAATAAAATCCGTGTGTATACCATCGAGGCGCCGGGCATTATAGCCAACATATGCAGCGACTTCGACGGCGACACCTCCGACAAGAATTTCATGGAATATGTCGACGGGTGGCGCAACGATGAGTTTGCCGGCGATTCATCGGAATTGGTATTCGATGAGAAAGGCGAGATAAACGGCAACCAATATCGCTACATGGTCACAAGATTCTATGACGAGGAGGGCGAGGTGGCCTGGCGTTACATTCTGGTATACGACAAGGACGACGACAAGTTGACGCTTGTCTCCGCTTACGACGGCTATCCGGACTCGGACTACAAGTGGGGGCCCGACGACTATTTGCATACGCTAATAGAAGGCATAAGATTTCGCTGATGGTATATATTGAACGAAACGGCAGCCGGTTTGGCCCATATTCCGACGACACGCTCCGCGGCTACGTAGGCGAAGGGCAGATTTTGTTATGCGACAGAGCCATAGATGCCGCCACCGGAGAAGCAACCACCGTGCGCAGATATCTGAAAGCGCGGGGTATAAAAGTGAGGATACGCAATGCCGGAGATTTTGTCTCGCAGTTGCGCAATATCGGGTCCGACCTTATAATCCCGCGGTCGTCGTTCCGCAGCCAGTGGGCACAAGACAGCCGTCTTGTGCTCCTTGCGCTTGTAGGCCTCACGCCGTCGGTGTTGATGTTCCTGCCCATAGGTGGCATCCTTGTGTTTTATTTCATAGCGATGTACTTCTCGCTTATCTGGGGGCTGTTTTTCTACTATCTGTTCAAGACACCGCAGGTTACGACACGCACCACCGTGGTGATATTCTTTGCTACACAAGCCTTTGTCTTTCTTGTGTGGGACCTGTTTGGACTGGCACATCTCAATCCGTTCTACATCCTGCTCAACCTCTCGTTCCCGCTCGATGCCCTGGGATATATTTTCGGAGTGGGGCTTACAGAGGAATTTGCCAAGGCGCTCCCCCTGCTTATATTGGCCCGCAGGGCCAAGGAGCCGTTGCTTCCCCAGACACTCGTCTACTACGGGCTGATGTCGGGAATCGGCTTCGGCGTATTCGAGGGTGTCGAGTACCAGACCACCGTAAACATCGACCTCGACTACACCTCGGCTTTCTTTATGAATATAGCGAGGCTTACGAGCCTGCCGTTTCTTCATGCCATATGGTGCGGCATAGCCGGTTATTTCATAGCGTTTGCCAAACTCTATCCTAAATACCGCATATCGCTCTATGTGCTTGCCATAGCCATCCCGGCTGTGCTCCACGGCATATACGACACCTTCTGCGGGTCCACTCTGGGCCTTCTTGTGGCAGTGCCCGTAATGGCCGTGAGCGTGCTTCTGCTCATAACATATCTCAACAGGAGTGTGAACTATCAATCAAGACTAAGACGTTAATGACAATATGAAAAGTGACGAACGCATAGCGTGCATCAGGATTTTCTCCGACCTGATAATGGCCGATACAGTGATTGATGCCGGCGAGATGAAATATTTCGCCGAGTTGCGGTCGGTCTTCAAGTTTACTCGTCAGGAGGAAATAGATGCATCGGCAATTACACTCGCCGATGCCGTGGAGACGATGCGTGAGGCCGATGCCGAGACACGTGCCGAACTTGTGCGGCGATGCCGCGAACTGTCGGTGAGCGATGGTTTCTGTGCCCGGTCGGAGGCTTTGCTCATCATGGCCGTGACCAAGGCTCTCGACGGTTTCTGGGGCGAGGTGAGCCATGTGTATTCTTTTCCGAAACAGATGTTCAATATCCCAGCCTCATGCATAATCTATATCGAGGGGCAGCCGGCCGAATATATCGATTCGATTGTGGAGCGGAATTATCGCGCTCTATTCTCGGAGTTCAGGCTTGCCGGATTTGAGTTTATCTATATTCCTCACGTCGTGGGCCACTACCGCGAGGCAGAGCCCGGGCTCATGGAGAGCATCGTGGGCTTTGTGGCCCCGAGGCTGTCGGAGGAGGGGAGGTGCGCATCGGTGGAGAAACTGCTTAAAATGACCACTGTCGAATTCACAAAAGATATACTCTGCAATAAACTCGGCATGGAAGCGTTGCGTGGCACCACACCGGCGCTGTTTCTGAAAATCGGAATCTCCTATGTGGGCGACACCGTATATTCCAATTACCTTAAAATGGACATCGAGGGTGACCTTTTAAAGGATGTCCACGGTTTTCTCGACGAATTCACATCGATGCTCAGTTCCGATGTTGTGATTATGAGCAACAACAAAGAGCAGCGCAACCAGTTTCTATACACCGGATTCTATAAATTGCTGATGGATACCCACCTGATGCGTCGCCATGTGCGTAGCCGCGTGTTTATCAATCCATTCAAGGAAGAAATCTACTTTCCCGACATCGACACGGTGCTTCGCGGGCTTCATCGCCGCGAAAAGGCACTGTATCTTACCCTGCTTGTGCTGTCGGGGGAGGGTGGCGTCAACTTCTCGTCGCCCGACGGGGCACGGCAAATTGCCGCCTGGAGCAAGCGCATGGCCCGCGTGCAGGAACTCTATTGCCGCATCTACGGTTTATTTGGCGGCGACAGCGACAAGGCGCCCGACCTAACGCAGTCTGATATCCGCAGGCCAATGCTAAGCCTGATAAAGCGTCATGTCGGCAAACTTGCCGACCAGTTGCACGACATTGGCGACTATATGGTGAGCCGCGACGACGACGGCAACATGGCCGTGCATCTCTCGCCCGACTTGGTGATGGTGAAAGACACAGCCACGGGCGAGATGACACCGCTTGCCACATGGGCAGCCTCCCTTGCAACGTTGCAAGGCTGACACGCTCCGTTCGGGCAAGAAAATTCTTTATGTTGCAACAAATTCAGGCATCTCAGGATAATTGCTTAACTTTGCGTCGAAAATATCTTTTAAATAAATTATAAATTAATGTATCCAGAATCAAAAATATGCCATCGCTATGGAGAAGAAGCGCGTATGCGCTTCAAGATAGTAGCCGGGGGTGGAGCGACAGCGTAACCCCCGGTATCAGCAATGTAATTATCCGTGGCATTGGAGCGAGCGATAGCGTAGCGTTCTACACCAC
>CANRZQ010000104.1 GCA_947644475.1 uncultured Muribaculaceae bacterium | reverse complement strand
GGACCGCGACTATATCGACTTCCGCCGCGAGGAACCATATAAAGAAGCATACGACACATATTTCGCCTCTGTGGCTCCCGAAGCCCCGATCGAGCGCGTGGCCGGCACCAACTTCCCTTACACGTCTGATGCCGAACGTCGCAATTTCTCGCTCATCGAATATTATGTAGTGGCAGGCTGCGATGCCATGTCGGTCTCGGTCAATCCCGCCGACTATTTCACAAAAGAGGAATACAACGCCTTGTGGAGTTGCTTCAATATGCGCCAATACCTGCAACGCACGGCCACGACTTTCTCGTCGATTCCGGCCGACATCACCTCCGATCTCCTTTCCGACATAATAGCGACCACCGACGCTGCAGTTGCCGGAAAAGCCCGGGCACAGGCTGAACTTCGCTTCGGCCATGCCGAGACGCTCATGCCTCTGCTCTCGCTCTTGCGCCTGCAAGGATGCTATTACCTCACCAACTATTTCGACACCGTGGCCCTGCACTGGCGCGACTTCTACGTGGTGCCCATGGCTGCCAACATACAGTTTATCCTGTTCAAAAACCCAAAATCGGGACGTTTCTACCTGCGCACAATGCTCAACGAAACTCCCGTTACGCTCATTCCCAACGACACGCGCCTGCTTCTGCCATGGACCGAGGCTCGCGCCTATCTCGAACACTGCCTCCCCCTCTACAAGCAATAGAATCTAATTCATTATATTTCAACAATATATTCCAATCATGAAATTACTTGAAGGAAAAACAGCCCTTATCACCGGCGCCGCACGCGGCATCGGCAAGGCTCTTGCCCTCCGTTTTGCTCAGGAAGGCGCTAATGTTGCATTCACCGACCTCGTGATTGACGAGAACGGCAAAGCTACCGAAGAAGAAATCGCCGCCCTGGGCGTAAAAGCCAAGGGATATGCCTCTAACGCCGCCAACTTCGCCGAGACTCAGGAAGTGGTAAAGCAGGTTCTCGAAGATTTCGGCCGCATCGACATTCTTGTGAATAACGCCGGTATCACCAAAGACGGCCTCATGCTCCGCATGACCGAGGCCCAATGGGACGCTGTAATTGCAGTCAACCTCAAAAGCGCATTCAACTTCATCAATGCCGCCCTCCCCTCGATGATGCGTCAACGCTCCGGCTCCATCATCAACATGGCCTCAGTGGTAGGCGTTCACGGCAACGCCGGACAGGCCAACTACGCTGCATCAAAGGCCGGCCTCATCGCCCTTGCGAAGAGCATCGCTCAGGAAGTGGGCAGCCGCGGCATCCGTGCCAACGCCATCGCCCCCGGCTTCATCGAGACAGCCATGACAGCCGCCCTCCCCGACTCTGTGCGCGAGGAATGGTGCAAGAAAATTCCCCTGCGCCGCGGCGGCAAAGTCGAGGATATCGCCAACGTGGCCGTGTTCCTCGCATCCGACATGTCAAGTTACGTTTCCGGCCAGGTTATCCAGGTCGACGGCGGCATGAACATGTAATCACCTGAAACATCATCCAAACAACAGGCCGCGGCAGATTGCCGCGGCCTGTTGCTTTATCAGAATGTGACGTGGAAGGCGAATCGGAGCCCGTGACGGTCGATTGGATAGCCGGGGTGAAGATAATTCAGACGCCACACATAGTCGAGGCGGATACACCGGAAGATGTTGTCGAGGCCCACAGACGCCTCCATATATGGCGTGTGCATCCGGCCTGTATGGACATTGGCGGGAAACGCAAACAGGCTCTCGGGATGCAGCGCCGGGTTGTTGCGGTCGCTGAGCCGGCCATAGAATCCCCGGAACGCGAACACCTCGCGCAGTTTCAGTTTCTTCACAAGCGGTATATAGTTGAGTATCGCGCCGTTGGCCCAGTAGGTCACGTCCCACGAACAGTAACTGTCGGTGATAAACTCCATCGGATTCATCGTGGCAAACGATTCGGGCTGTATTGTGTATGAAAGATTGGCGTTGGGAATCAGCAGGTTGGGGAACGGCACACGGCTCCACACATGGCCGCCTCTCACCACAATATCGGCATAGCCGAAAGCCGAGAACCAAAACCGCTTCTGCATGCTCAGTTCCGTCCGGTTCACAGTAAAACGGGAGCCGAGAAAACCGCGCGGCGCCACTGTGTGCGTCAACTGCACCACGGGCGCGTCAAGGTTGATGGGAACACGGCCGGTCTTCATCTGGTAGAACTTCTCTCCCGGAGCGTATCGCAAGGTGACGCTGAACGATGTCTCATCGTAATGCCCCACAGGCGTGCCGTCGCCAAGACGGAATTGGAGCAGACGCGAGCCTTCCTGCCGCTCGTGTTTCACGGAAGCGTTTACAGAAAAATTATTGCGCAATTCAAGCGTGTATTCAAGGCGGCTCACGCGGTGATATGTCACCTGTTCGTCGGGCAGGCGTTTCCACGACAGGAACATATTGTCGGCGTTGGTAAACATATAGTGCTGGCCTATATGGTCCACATCATACAGATGTGTAAAGCGCAGCGAGTGCACAGGGAACTCGCGGCTGTGGTATTCCTTGTCGATAAATGAGTACTCTATCTCGCCGCTGTATTTCCAGCGATGGTCGCGCGTGCCGTAGGCAGCGTATCCCCGGCCGAACCACCGCGGGCTAAGGTTGGCCGTGGTCATCCCTCCGGCACGCAAACGCCACCCTTCGAGCGTGTTCCGACTCACGGTGGTGTTCATCGGCCCGATGTCGAATTTTGAGTCGCGCCCTGTGGTAATATAGCCGTTCACCATCACTTTCAGCACCTTTTCTCCCCAGTAGAACACCGGGCGCCTGCGCAGTTGCTCCAGCATATTGCCGACAGTCTTCTCATTGTCGGTCACGGCTATTACGCGCACCTGATTCCAGAAATTGTCGTCGCGCACAGTCGCGCCCTTCTCGTACACTTCCTGGCCAAGTCCGGAAAAGACCGAATCATGAGCGGCATCAAAGTTGTGCCCCGTATATGCAATGTTGCGCCGCGCATAGATGCCCGGCGTGCCGGGTATCACGGTGGCCTCCATCGTAAGATCGTCGCGCACTTTAAGACGAGAGCCGTCGGGAGCACGGTCGAATTCTTGCGATATATACAGGTTGTCGATAAAATTAAGGTTCTGGTTGCGCGGCTTGCGCATCGTCACCTTCTTGATAAACATGTCCTCGTCGCCAACGGGCACAAACACCTGGCCGTTGAAGCCGAACACAGCCGGATTGTGAGGGTAAAAACTAAGCACGACGCATCTCTGCGAATCCACCTCTACGGTGTCGGTCAGATAAAACTTGTAGAAATCCGGCGCAATCCGGCTCAAAGGGCTTACAAAACGGTTCTGCAAAAGTGTTATATCGTTTTGATACAGGTCAATCTCCCGAAGGATATCTTCGGTGAATGTCTGCAAACTGCTGCGGTCGGCAATCTCGTCAAATCCCTCGCGGCGCAGCCCGGTCACGATTTCCTTCTCGCTCTTGGGGTCGCGGCGGAAATGGACATCCGACGCTTTTTCCTTTACTATAATATTCAGGATGGGCTTCCCTGAGATTTCGGAAGTGTCGACATGGTTCCACAATTCGGGAAACTGGCGAAACATCCACGAATTCTCATCCTTATGTGCAAAATCGTTGATTGCCACTGTCGAGAGTTCGTGACGGGAATAATTGTAGTAGTCATTCCTGCGCGGATCGGTGCGGGGACCGAGATTGCGGAGTTTCACGGCGAAATCGACAGCCGGATTGTTTTTCTTGCTGTATTTCTGCCTGTGCACCACCACTTCTCGCAGTTCGGTGGTTGCCGGCGACAGTTTCACATCATAAAGATTCACTTGGCCATACCTCAGGTCCACGATTTTCTTCTCATAGCCCAGGCATGCCACTTGCAGGCGGCGAGCCGAGCGCGGCACGGTGAGTTCAAACAGGCCGCGGTCGTCGGTAAGCGCGCCTCCGCTTTTGTCGAGCATGGTCACGGAAGCATACGGCAACGGCTCGCCGGATATTGAATCGCGCACCATGCCGCTCACGAAATAGGCGTCGCGCGACTGCCCGAAAGCCGACGAGGCTCCAAGCACCGCCATACACATTATAATAATATAACGCACAATAGCGGTCATTCAGGTTTTCCGTGCTTGCAAAGGTTTGAATTATAATATCTTGCGTCACCCGTCACTTCTTTCGATGCAAATGGGGGGACTTCCAAGACAGCGTTCTCATCATCAAGTTCCACCTCTGCCACTACAAGGCCTTCGAGATGGCCGTGAAACTCATCCACTTCCCACGTGCGGCCACCGAAATCGACAAGATAGCGTGTTTTCGACAGCACCGACCCTTCCGCGCATAGCCCGAGCATGGCTTCAGCGTCGGCAACCGGAATCTGATACTCCCACTCATCTCTTACGGCGCCCGCGTTGCGGCCTTTAACCGTAATATAGCCTGTAGAGTCGGCCACGCGCACCCTCACCGTGGCGTCCGGATTACGCGAAAGATAGCCCTGGGCCAACTCGCGGCGTCCTTTTGCCATTTCCTTATATATATTGTCGTGTACCAGAAATTTCCTTTCTATTTCCTTTCCCATTATTTTTTGTCTGTAATGTGAAATATTTTACATATTGTGTCGGCGGAAGGCCGCATCACAAGCAGGGGTGGATCGACAAGGGCTATGGCGTCGCAACGCTCGCGCGCAATGTCGAGTTCGTGAGTCGAATACACCACTGTCTTGCCTCCTTCACGGGCTATGCCGGAGAGCAGGCCGGCAAGTTCGTATCGGCCCGGCAAGTCAAGAAACGACGTAGGCTCATCGAGCAATATCACCGGAGTGTCTTGCGCCAAGGCACGCGCAATCATCACGCGCTGACATTCGCCGTCGCTCATCGTGTCCATAGTGCGCGAGGCATAGTCCGACATTCCCACAGCCGCGAGAGCCGCCTCCACAGCCCGGCGGTCGGCATCGGAAAGACGCCCGATCCAGTCGGTGTAAGGAGCACGGCCCATGCCCACAACCGACGCGCACGACAGATTGGATATGCGCACGCGCTGTGTGGTGACGAATGCCACGGTGCGTGCCCTTTCTGCGGCCGACATCGAGGCTAAATCCTTGCCTGCGACACGCACCGTGCCGTCCTTCGGCCGGTCGATGCCGGCAAGCACCCGCAACAACGACGATTTTCCCGCGCCGTTGCGGCCAATCAAGGCCGTGGCCTCTGCGGCATTGAACCGGCCGGAAGCATTTTCAACTAATATATTCCGTCCGTGGGCAACGGTAAGATTCTCGAACTCCACCATAATCAATTCCTGTTTTTCAATACAATCCACACAACCACCGGAATGCCGAGCAAAGCCGTGACGGCATTTATGGGTATGCCTCCGGCCTTCGACAGTATGTCGCAAACAAGCATCGTGCACGCTCCCAGGACAATGCACCCGGGCATCACCACACGGCAATCGGCATTGCCAAACATAGTGCGCACCACATGCGGCACGGCAAGACCGACAAAACCTATCGGGCCACAAAAGGCCGTGACCGTGCCGGCAAGCAGCGTGGTTGAGATGAATATCACAGCACGCGACCGGCGCAGGTCCACGCCCATCGTAGCGGCATATTGCTCGCCGAGCATCAGGAGGTTGAGCGGTTTAAGGGCAGCAATCCCCGTAAGAAGTCCTGCGGCGACAGCGGCGGCGAGTATCACAAGTTGCGGCGCGGTGACTTCTCCGAGCGAGCCCATGGTCCACACCACAAAACTCTTCAATGCCTCTTCACGGCTGAGGTATTGAAGCACCTGCACCACCGCGCCCACTCCCGACGAGAACATCATGCCAAGAATCAGCACCACCATAATATCTTTCATCCTCGCGCTCACTGCCGCTATGACCAAGAGCACCGCTGCCGCGCCGGCCCATGCCGCGCCGGCCACGCCGAGCGACTGCACCTGCACAGCCGAGGCGCCGAGAAGCGGCGCGCCGAGAATAAACAGAGCCACACCCAAAGAGGCCCCCGAGGATATGCCCAGAACATACGGGCCCGCGAGCGGATTGCGGAAAAGAGTCTGCATCTGCATGCCGCTCACCGACAGCGCCGCACCGGCCAAAACGGCAACGAGGGCTTTTATAAGCCTGATGGAGCGCACAATCTTCACCGTAGTGGGGTCTGCATCGCCCCACAAGGCATCCCAGACGGCAACTATCGACAGCGAGGTCGACCCCACTGTCATGTCCACCACAAACAGCAAGGCCGTCACCGCCAGCAATATGGCGAAAAGCCGATATGTGCGTCCCGCGCCTGTCATTGCAACCGGCGGTAATATACCATCGCAGAATCAGCAAGAAGACCCGGATGGAAAATGTTTACAAGGTCGTGAAGCACGACATCGGGATTCACCACACCGCTTTCCCAGTAATCGTTGCCTCCGCCTTCTGTGGCCCGCAACGACGAATTCCACACGTTTCCACTCTTCATTGGAGGAGTGTCCGCCAGGTTTGGCACTGCCGAGCGCAGTGCGTCGAGAGTGTCATACATCCCGGTGTTGATCCACACATCGGCCTCCGACGCCATGCGCAGAGCCTCCTCCATGTCGATAGGCAGCGACCGGTTGCCGCGATGTCCTGCATATACATACCGTCCCCCGGCATCGGCGATAAGCCGGGCCACATAACTGTCGTCCGACGCCATCACCCACTGGTCGGCATATGGGGTGTTGATCATCACCACGGGAGCATCATCGGCTTCCGCGGCCAGTCTCTTTATCTCGTGATATCTATCGGGCACACCGGCAAAAAAATCGCGGGCCTTGGCTCCAAGCCCCACCATCTCGCCTACCGGCACAATCCACTCGGCCTTACCCACGGGCGAGTCCTCGAGATATTCCCCGACATAGGCAAACGGGATGCCGAGTTCCTTCAATTTCGGCTCGAGCGTGCTCGCGCCTGCCACACCATAAAGCAACACAAGGTCGGGACGCGCCCCGACGAGGGCCTCATAGTCGATATTTCCGTCATAGCCCACATCGACCACACTGTCGGCATGGGCACAAATATATTTGTTCGATATGAATCCGAGGCCCGACACTCCGACGATACGGTCGACAGCCCCAATAGCATCGAGCATTGCCACATGGCTCGACGACATGCAAACAACGCGCCTTGCCGGAGCCGCGAGCACCTGCCCGTCAAATCCCGCCGGAGCACTCTCGCCGCCCGCAAGCACGAGCAGCCGCGTCACTGCCGACGAATCGGCACCCTGCCATGGGCTGCGCGTCTCTATAAGCAGGCTTTCGCCCCCCGGCTCGCGCATAATGCCGAAACCTGAGGCATATTCCGGCTCATACACCGGCTCTGTATATTCACCCGAGTTGCCACCCGTGCATCCGCACAGCATTGCGAAAAGACACGCAAACAAAATATATCTTAACTTATGCATATATCTGTATTATTTTTTCACTGCAAAAGTACTAATTTTTTCACATAGTTTTCCTTCATGCACATAATTTCACAAATCGCACGTCTCATATGCAGAATTTTAAGCAAATAAATATTAAATTAATTTTTATTTAATATTTTTAACAGTATAAAAAGATGAAAAAATATTTTTATTCACGTATATTTGCAAAAAGAATAAGCCAACCGCTTTGCTGAGAACGATTTAACACACTCCTCTATTGAATCATAACCAAATTTATCCCACTGCATGAAAACAGCATTCACAGAGACCCCGCCACACATTACGCCGCCGTAATCGTTGACGGCTCCGCTGTGCCGTGCCACCTCCCAATTCGCGCAAATCCCTCTACACTAAATACCAATACCTCAACCGGGCGCTCTGTCGACAGAACGCCCGGTTAATTTTTCCAAAAATATTCTCTGACTATTTTCTTGCGGCCAATACCGAATCGACGGCTGCCTTGATAAGCGGCCCCATCACGGCATAACCGGCCGAATTGGGATGAGCGCCGTCGAGAGTATATTGCTCGGCAAAAGCACCGTCGGCATCGGCAAGCGGAGTGTGCAGGTCAACATATGCCACTCCAAGGCTGTCGGCAAGAGCCTTGACCTTGCCGTTGACACGGATTATGTCGGCAGCCGGGCGCATCTCGGTGCGCCAGAAGAAGTAATTCGACGGCAGATTGGACGTAACCACAGGTATGGCTCCCGCCTCACGGCTCAAAACTATCATCGAGTCGAGGTTGGCAATCATATGCTCATCGGTTACCGGACCTTCGTTGGCCGCGACATCATTGCTGTTGGCCGACACTATCACCACCACATCAGGGTTCGATTTCATCACCGAGTTGGGAAAACGGCGGAGAACCTGGCGCGAGGTCTCTCCCGACACCGCAAAATCAATATATCCTTCTGTCGAGAAAAAAGTCGAGTCATAGTCAATCCAGAAATCGGCAATGGAATTGCCGGCGACGGCCACAACAGGCACTTTTTCTTCTTCCTCAATCACATTTGCCGAAGGATTGGCACATGCCGCGAGCATCAAAGCCAAAGCGGCTGAAAGCACTGTCTTTTTCATGATTTTATAAATTCACGCGCCACGGCAATATCCGAGGCATGGTCAACATCTACTATTTTTTCAATGGGATAGGCTTTGAGGCGAAGGCCGGCGTCGACAAGCGCGCGCTGGTAGTTGCGCATACGGCTCACACCACGGTCGAAGCATGATTCAAGCACGGGCAGAGCACGGTCGGTAAGGCCGTAGATGCCTCCCGAGATATATTTCACACCCGGAGCCATGCTGTCGAGGAAACCCGTTATGCGCATCTGCGCGTCGGTGGCCACATAAAGAGGCTTTTCATCGTCGACATAGGGGGTCACGGCCATCATTCCGTCGGCCTCCGTGTCATCGGCAAAAGCACGGGCATAGGCGGCAAAGTCCTTCTCGCGGAACACGGTATCGACCGTGGTCAAATAAACTTGCCGGGCGAGAAC
>CANRZQ010000103.1 GCA_947644475.1 uncultured Muribaculaceae bacterium | reverse complement strand
TCACATAAGGCTGATGGAGCCGCAACGGCAGTTGCGAACAAAAAAAGTAAAAGTTTTTTCATTGGCATATGATTATTTTGTGTTTATAAAGGCAAAAATACAAAAAATATTACTTTGAAATTACCCCCCCCATTTTTAACATAATTTAACACTAATTAAGGCTGCTTGCTCTTTATAAGACAGGAGAACAGGAGGAATAGGAGAGGAGATAAATTTGTGAAATTTGCGGTTCGGGCACAAGCCGGAGGCTTGTGTTCCTACGGCTTGTGTTCCTAAGTGAAGATTTCGCGGACGATGGGGAGGGAGGCGAGGGTGGAGAGCGAGGTGTGGTGGAGGGCGTAGTAGTCGAGCATGTGGTCGAGCAGGGTGTTGCGGTCGGCGCGCGACAGGCGCACGCGGGCGAGGTTGCGGCGGCGGAGACGCGAGAGAAGCGCCACGATGCGGGCGCGGTCGGGGTCGAGGGCCTGGCGGTGGAGAGGTGGGGCGGCTGTGAAGCGCGCCTCGCGCATGTCGAACCACCGCCCGGGGGCATAGTCCGACAAATCCGGCTCGATGCCGAGGAAATGGCCCATGCGGTAGATAATCATAAGGTGGAAATTGGCCAGGGCCGCCTCGGGGAGCGACGACATGGAGCCAATCTCGGAAAAGAGGAAGTCGCTCATCGCAGGGTCGGGCGGAGTGTCGCGCAGCACAGTGGCCAGGAAGTCGGCCAGAAACATTGCCACCACCGACCCTACGGCACTCTGCACGGGGGGCGCGCCGGGCGTGAGCCGCACATCCGACATGCGGCAGATATCCTCGCCCGGCTTGAAATGGCCGATGCCCTCAAACATGCCCAGCGGCATCATCAGGGCCCTTCGGCGGCGAGCCTCGCGGCTTGCGCCGGCATTTACGGCTATGGCGATGCGTCCGCGCTCGCGGCTCCATGCCGTGACAATCGACGTGGAATCGGAATGGCGCACGGTGCGCAACGCTATGCAGTGAATATTTTCCAAAATTAACTTAAATTGACAGGCAAAGTACCGAAAAAAACTGAAAATCAAAAAGTTAAAAAATGTTAAGGGGGGGGGTGAATATCCTTTATTTGCATATTTAAAATAATAATTTTACCTTTGCAGTTGCATATTCTACTCATGACCAATAGAACAAAGGCCATTTGTTATATCCGACCAACAATTTCTTCGAAAAAATCAATATCTATTATATACAACCAATCATCTCTCAATTTATGGAAAAAGGAACAAGACTCCTTATGTTCCTGACTATATTTTTCGGTCTCTGCGCGAGTGCCTACAACCTGCCCGAGTTCAACAAGACGGAGCGGGAGCAGGCAACTGTCGTGACTGTCGGAGGCACGGAATACACCATCTGGGCATCGGCCTATATGGAAGTCAGGAACAACAATGCCGACAATCCCGGCCACTGGTATCCCAACTACAATATCCGCTTCTCTCCATCGGCAGAGGCCGGCGTGGTCGAGAAAATTACCTTCGACGGCAATTTCTATGTCCATGGCGACCTGTCGGCGTCGGTCCACAACAAGACCAACACATGGAACAATCCCAAAGGAGAGTCCATGCACACTTACAGCCACTTCCCGGGCCTTGACCTTTCGGGCGCGCTCGACTATGAGGGCGTGTACAAGGTGAAATTCGCAGGCCTCGACCAGGAGGTGGAGGTGAGATATTCCACTGTCGGCAAAGATGACGAATTCCGCAGCGAATACCTCACCAAGTCGTGGCTTGACGTGTCGGCAGATGTCTCCGGTGTCGACAACGACCGTGCGACAATATCGTTCGCAGCCTCGGTAAAAGTGCCTGCGACCCATGTTTTTGGCGGCGTGCGCGTCTACGAGGGCTATGCCACATCGGGAACCCCGGTGTACTCGTCGGCTGATGCGTCCGGCTCTGTTGACCTGACCGGCCTTGAGCGCGGCAAAGACATCGCATACACCATAGTGGCTTATGGCTCGCCCGTCGACAACCCCGAAAAAGAAGTAAATGGCTACGCTACGGTGAAATGGGCGCAGCCCGCTCCGATGGCTTACGGCATCAACTTCAACGGCAATCTCAACCAGGACAATGTGCCCAGGCCTTTTGCCGTGACAGACGCGGCCTCGAAGCCCGGCTGCACCACATATGCGGTGAGCCTCGCCAACAGCATCAACGACGCATGGTATGCCAACGCCTGCACGCTCACATTCAAGTCCGAGACCCTCACATCGGCAAATGCCGAGTCGGCTCCCGTAGTGCTCAACAGCGCCACGGCCCGGCAGGGATACATCCCCGTCGCCGCCGAGAATCTGCGTGCCACCGACGGCGGCGTTGTGGCCGACATAAAAGTTGGCCTCGGCATGCGCTTCTCCGAAATATACCTCCATGTCGACGACGCCACCGGCCAAATGTGGCTGTCGCTGCCCCGCGGACAGCGCGAGGCCGTCGACTTCTATCCGGAAGTAGCCCTCGACGGACGTATGGACGCCGACCACTCTTATGGCTGGGCTTTCCGCACCGGCAGCCTGCTGGCCTATAATGAGAACCGCATCACCACCTACAATCAGATTTTCGACGCTCCCCTCACATATCCCGAAAGCGGCATGATTGTGCGCTGTGCCAACCTCCGTTTCCCCACTGCCTACACTGTGGCTCTCGACGGAGCCGCACGCACGATTCTGTTCACCGAGGCCGACAACACCGGCAAAGGCTACTATGAACGCGTATTCCCCATCTCGAGCATCGACGACCTCAAAGCCATCTTCAACCGCGAGGGCAACGGCGCGGGAGCAAAATTCTGCTGTGACATCGCGGCTCCCGGCATTGCCTTCGACGCCGTGGGCTATGACATGACGCTCGACCCCGCCACATCGATGCCCGCCGAGGTGCGCGTCCGCATCTACAACGGCCAGCCCGACATTGCCTCCATGCTCGACCCCGCCCGCAAGGACAAGACATCGTTCAGCCTCAATTACTGGCACTCCGACATATTCTCCACCCTTGGCGGCGGCGACCACTATTTCACCTACGACCACACCGATGCCGACGACGACACCGGCGTTGTCTACGACTACTATGTGATACCCGTCCACGACGACATGACCGGCGTGGAGCCCGAGCAATTTGTAGTGCAGTGCGGCTTCACCAACCATGCGCAGACCTATATGTTCTATCCCGGCCAGGCCGAAATCGACAACGAGTTCTTCCAGATCAAGGTGAAAGACACCGACAATATCCGGTTCTATTTCGACATGCGCAACAACGACACATGGACAAAGGTGCAGCGTTACGACGAGCGCATAGGCAACTCCCGCGTCAAGTTCGGCGCAATGGCCAAGAATATATGGCTGCGCGTAAACACCGACCCCAATGTCAACGTCTACGACAAATACGAGATAATGTACGACACCAGCGGCGATGCCATCGACAACCGCCCCGTTGAGGCTCCTATCGACAACAACCGCTACACCATGCTCGTGCCCAAAGGCTCGCCCCTCTACAACCTCATGCGCGGCACAATCCCCGCATCGGAGGAAAATCTCGTGCTCTACTTCAACAAGCACATCGCCTCCGACTACTGGTATCAGGTAAACCTCGGACGAAATATCAAGTTCACTGTCGAGCAGCCCTTCACATTCCAAATCAACGGCGAGAACCAGAATGTGCAGTTCACTGTCGACGGATATGATAATATAAAGGCCAACCGCGCGGTGAATTCCGTTATCCACAGCGGCCTGGAAGGCAACCGCTTGATGCTGCATGTGGAATACAATTATGTAAGCAACAAATACGAATACGAATTCCGCCTTCACAAGATGGGCGACGCTTTCCCCTCCGACTGGGAACGCGCGTCCGACCCCGATGTCGTGGTAAGGCATTCGCAGCCTATCTTCAAGGCCTGGACAGGAAACTACGACAACAACGGTTCCGACTTTATCGACGGAATGAGCCGCATTGAGTCGATTCCCCACTATGTCGACGGCGCCACCAACTATTTCACATTTGCCTACGTCTACAAGGACAAGGCCGATGAGGACGCCACGTGGAGTTACACTCCCATCGAAGGCCGCACTGCCCACCCCAATGTGTTCTACATGGACCTGCGCGACGCATCCGGCAACGGCATCAAGGTAAATGCCGACATGGCCGACAAACTTGCCGGCGGCGGATTCAACTTCGGCTCCGACGAGAACGCGGCAGGCATGGACCATCTCGCCTTCTTCAACATCATGGACGAGGACGGCTACGATGTGGCCAACCCCGGCCAGGGCGGCCAGTGGTTCTTTGGCAACACATGGTGGTGTGCCAACCGATATATCGTGCCCGAGAAAGATATCCACGGCAATCCGCTCGACCCCAACTCGTCGCAGTACTGGATTCCCGACGTGCGTCCCAAGACCGGCACACGCGGCGACCTTGTCTACGCCGACCACGGCGAAAACGCCACTATCTACGGCATCACAATCTTCCGCATCGCCGGTACGAAATACGACATGTACCGCCCTGCCGGAGCAAAGATGGTGGAAGGCAACTATTATTACCTCTACTTCAACACCGACCCGTCGAAGACCGGCCCGGAACTCACCATGCCTATCTCGATAAACGTAAACGGCAGTTATCCCGAAGGTGAGGTGCCCTCCATACCCGTGCTCCACACCGAGCAGTACGAATTCTACCACCCGTCGGAAAACCCGTATCCCGTGCGTGGCGTCACACGCCTTGTCGACGGCAAATATGTGTCTGACTTCGCCGGCGAACCGGGGCAGGAGCAGTATTTCAACCGCCCCGAGTTTGCCAACAACATACCTTCCGAATCCGTGCCCACCATCGAGAACGGATGGCCCGCGCTCGTAGTGCTCGACCACGTCGACCGCAACGGCGATGCAATCTACCGTCTCGACCTCGACGCCTACCAGCCGAAAGTCGACGAGCCTTTCACCGTGGCAGCCGTGACGCGCACAATCGCATGGGCCGGCGACCGTGTGAACGACAAGTTGCGCGTGTCGAAATGGAGCCGCTACATGACGGCCCAGGGCAAGCAGCCCGACGACTATCGCGCGTCGGTGATCAACAACACCAAGGTTACTTATTCGCAACTCCTTATCGGCACCAACCCCGACCAACTCCGCGTGCAGTTGAAATCAACCGTCCCCAACCTCAACGCCTCCGTCACTTCCGACTTCTGCGCCGACGAGACCCAATGGGCGCATCAGCCTCTTGTCTACCCCGAATTCAATGCAGAGGTGTCGTGGGTAATCGACAGCGAAAACGGATTCTACCAGGGCGTGAGCGAGCAGCAGCCTCTCTATATCCGTCTTTTCGTCAAGGAATTTGACAAGGACGAGAACGGCAATTTCGTTACCGGCTCCGACGGCGAGTACACACGCGCCAAAGTCGACGGCCCCAAGACATATGTCCCCGGCACCGAAGGATACTACGCTCCCGACCCCGCCAACAAGGACGACGAGAACGAGCCCGACTCTGAGGCTTTCGGTCGATATAAGATAACCAAACTTGATGTCGACCGGGAAAAGATGCAGGTGACGATGAATGTCGACGGCTTCGAGGTGACTCTTCCCATCTACGACGAGAACAACCTCGAGGACGTGTATCTCAACGAGGGCGAATACCTCGTGTCGCTCCCCGTATCGTTCCTCATGGACGCGTCGAAGGTCAACGAAGTGTACGCCACCCTGTCGTGGTCGAACCAGAACTCGATTCCCCGCAAGTCGAACGTTGTGTCGGAATTGAACTATATCTACCTCACTCCCCATGTGTCGTACAACGACGATGCAGAGGCCGTGGGAGTAGGCTCGCGTAAAGCCGACAACACTTCTTACGGAGCAAACCTCGTGCCCTACTGGAGCGCAAATGAAGACGTGGCCGTGCTGCCCTACCGCAAACGCCCCGAATATTTCTACAGCGCATCGTCGGCCGAGTGGATTGGCAAACTCGGAATTGCCGACGACGCCTCACGCGCCGAAATCGGCGAAGGCATCTACTCCTACGAAATCACTCCCGACAATTTCGACGACGAGGTAGCCGCCCACTCCGAGAAGTTCAGCGAATATGTCTATAAGGACGGTCTCGCATGGGCCCACAATGCCGTGTCGTTCGGCGACTCGCGCCTCTCCGAGGTGTCCGACCCCAACTCTCCGAAATTTGAGACACACATCGGATTCCTTACCATGATTGAGCGCAGTTACTGCTGGCCCGACGTGCCTGTGGTGCGCCGCGGCCAACTCGCAGGCTACTCCGATTCGCAGATTCTCCAATGGTCCGGCGAGGAAGCCCGCTCACGTGCCGCCTCGGATGCCCGCGTCCACACATTCGGCACTGTGGCCCACAAGGTGATACCGTTTGTCGAACTTAACATCTCGGGTATCGAGGACGTTGCCGGCGAAGCCGACGCCCCCGTTGAGTACTTCAACCTCCAGGGCGTGCGCCTTGCCAACCCCACACCCGGCACAATCGTAATCCGCCGCCAAGGCTCGAAAGCCACGAAGATTCTTTATTAATGCACAATGCACGATGCACAATGCACAATCGGGTTTTAAAGCCTGATTGTGCATTTTTTGTAATTGTGCATTGTGCATCGTGAATTGTGCATTACAAAAGTCCTAATTTGTGGCCGTAGACGCGCGCTATTGCCGCGCCGAGAAGCATTACGGCAATCGACACGCCCAATACGAGGGTCATGCCCCCGGCCTCGAGCAATATAGGCATCAGAATTACGCCAATCACCGCCCCCACCTTTCCAAGCATCGCGGCAATGCCGGTGCCCGCTCCACGGTCGTCGACAGGGTAAATCTCCGACGGGATTATGTAGGTGATGAGGTGAGGCCCGGCGTTGAGCGACACTTCAAAGATTACAAATCCGACAATCATGACCCAGGAGGGCCATTTGAGCAAAAATGCTGCCAATAGCAAAATGAGGCCTGCACCGGCGAGAACGAAGCCGCGCGTGAGCATTTTCACATGGTTGCAGCGGTTCATAATCAAAAGGCCGAGCACAAATCCGGGGAGGATGAAGAAGTTGACCACAGCCGTCACGGCCACCGAGTCGATTACTTTCGGCATGCCCGTCACCGTCGACGACTCGATGCCGAGAGCCATGACAAGCACCGGGAGAAACACTCCGAAGCCATACACGCCCAGTCCCTCGCACGCCCAGGGAATGCCGCTGAATATCACACGCGTGAGATTGCTGCCGCGGAACATCGCGCCCCACGAAGGAGCCTTTGTCGGCGACTTTGCCGGCGAGGCCTGGGGCAGCGTGGCTTTGGGCCCGAAGAATTTGCGCGCGGCTTCGAGAGCCTCGGCGCGGCGGCCATGCTCGAGGAGCCAGCCCGGCGACTCGGCCCAGCGTATACGCATAAGCAGGGTGATGGCGCCCGACGCGCCAATAATCAGGATAAGATAGTTCCAGATATGCGGATCGGGGTCGGATTTGAGCCAGAAGTAGCATATTACGGCTGTGAGGATGAAGCCGGCCGACGATGAGGCCTTGGCCACGCCCACCATTACGCCGCGCCACTTCGGCGGCATCAACTCGGAGATATATGCCGAGTCGAGGCTGTAACCGCCGCCCACGCCGATGCCGGCCAGGAGCAGTCCGCATATCAGCCATGCCGGATGGGGCAAAAGCCAGCAGATGGCGGCTCCGGCCATGATTATCACCGGGCAGAGGCGGAACCAGAGCAGATAGCCGTAACGGTCGCTCAGCTGCCCTATCACAGCCGAGCCCACGCCAATGCCGATGAGGCCTGTGGCTCCGATGATGCCCTGCACTGCCGACGGGAGTCCGGGGTGCAGTATCAGTTGCATCATGGGCAGCATGATGCCTACCACAGTGCTTAGTCCGGCGCCGATGATTTGTTCCATCGAGCTGACCAATGCTATCCAATAGTCTTTGCGGTTCATAAGAGTTTGGGGGTTTGGGAGTTTGGGAAGTTGGGGAGTGGGGAAGATGGGAAGCGTGGAAGACTTCTCAACTTCCCAACTTTCCAACTTCTACAAGCCGAAGGCTTGTGTTTTTAAGATTTCCAGTTGGAATGGTCGGGGTGAGGGTCGGTGAAGCGGAAAAGGGGAAGAAGGAAGAGCCATGTGGCCACACAGAAGGGAGCCGTGAGCGTGGGTATGCCCCACGGAGCCATGTGCACGTCCATGCCGGCCTGGATGAAGAAGGTGGCTGCAATGCCGGCGATTGCCCAGCATGCCGAACGCCAGTTTACCTTGTAGAATGTCATGCCTAAGGCAATGCCCGTAAGCACGGGGCTGAATCCGAAAAGGCCGTTGGCTATATCGTGAGGGTTGGTCTGGAAAAGAATGGCAAGGCCGAGGGCCACTGCCGAAGCGATGCCTGCCCAGATTGCGGCCCATTTGTTGCACAGCGCAAGGCCAACGAGGAACCATACGCCTGTAATCCAGGAGTCGACGAGGAATACCTGAGACACGCCTTTGAGCCAATAAATCACCAGGGAGACAAACGAGCAGTCGAGCGTGTAGTCGAACGACGATTCAAGCGCGGGGGCGGATAGCCCTACGGGGTGCAGGCTGTCGAACATGCGCGAGGCAAGAAGGAATATCCATGTGAGGAAGACAAACGGGAAGGTGAAGGAATTCACTTTCCACGGTGCCATCACATTGTTGAAGCCGCGGCGCACCCATGTGGAAAGCATGGCGAAAAACACAATCGACACCCACATCAGCCACGAGTCGGGCGATATGAATGTGGGGAAAGCGCAGCCCACGAGGATGCCGTTGAAGCCCCACAGGCCTTGCTCGCCGTCGGAGGGATTCTCATTGAGAAGCCACCCTGCGGCGGTGGATGCCGCCAGGCCAAGTACCGCGCCCCAGCCCACAGCCGGGTTGCCCGTGGCATATGAGCCCCAGAAAATACCGATTAAAAACATAAGGCCGGTCCACCATGAGCCTTGGAACATCACCTGTCCGGCTCCTCTTAATAGCG